>JBJSZP010000556.1:0-987 GCA_046090365.1 Planctomycetia bacterium | reverse complement strand
CGGCACCCTCTACACGATGCTCGCCGGCATGCTCAACGTGCTCGTGGTCTACGACGCGTGGGCCGGCCCACTCGGCACGCCCACCGACGAAGACCGCAAGGCCCGCTCGAAATCCACCTGACGACCCCGTTCCTTCCCCCGTCTCGCACCCCAGATACACTGATCAATCATTCGGCAAGGAGGCCATCCATGTTTTCCGCGCTGATCGCCACGTTCGCCTACCCGATCCTCCTCGCATCGCTCGCCGACCGGGTTCCCGGCATCTTCTTCGGCCTGCCGCTCGTGGCCCTGGCGAGCCTCGTGTTCGCCGCGACGCACCACGAGGATCCGGCGGAGATCCGCTTCGCCACGGTTCACTGGGCCGTATGGCTCGGCGGGATCCTCGGCCTCGTGCTCGCGGCGGTGCTGCTCCTCGGCTGGTTCGCGTGACCGAGTCCCCGTAGGACAGGCTTCAGCCTGTCACGTGGATAAACTGCATCCTGTCATGCCTGTGTCCACGCACCGGCTCGGGGTTGCCCATGCCCTCTCGCCGGACGTTCGCCTCGGCCCTCCCGGCCTTGGCTTTCTGCATGTCCGTTTTGTTTCGCCATCCGTGGCTGCGCTCTCTCCCAGAGCCCGCTCGGGGGCGTGGGCAACCCCTCGCCTCCCGCATTGGATGAGTGCCGCGGTGGAGGCCAGCACTCAGAGGTGAGTTGTCGATTCCGTCACGTCGCCTGCGCGGCGAGGCGGCGGAGTTGGCCGCAGGCGGCGTCGATCCGCGCGCCCTTGCGCCGGCGGACGTGCACGTTCACGCCGGCCGTCCGCAGGATGTCGAGAAAGCGCTCGCGGTCGGCCTGCGTCGGCTCCTCGTAGGGAAGGCCGGCCACGCGGTTGTAGGGGATCACGTTCACAAGCGCGGCGCGGCCGGCGAGCAGCCGCACGAGAGCGCGGGCGTGCTCCGGCTGGTCGTTGAGTTTCCCGAGGAGCACGTATTCAAACGTCAGCCTC
>JBJSZP010000555.1:0-1040 GCA_046090365.1 Planctomycetia bacterium | reverse complement strand
CATTCGCGGAAAACGCTGCCGCAGGGCGATGTAGTCCTCGACCATGCCCCGGATCGTCGGCTGCAGACGGGCCTGATAGGCCGGGTCGGAAATCGGCTCGAGAGGCAAGAGATAGAAGTGCCAGGTCGGCTTGCGGGTGCCGCTGTGATATCCCATGTGAAGCGTTCGCCGCGGCGTCTCCATGCCGGGGTTGTATCCGCGATGAATGAGATTGTTGTTGTAGAGCAGAGCGTGGCCGGCAGGAATCTTCACAGGCACCCCGCCCGGCATCACCGCGTCGGTCGGCGCGTAGTGCTTCGAGCCGCCAAACGCCGCGTTCTCGGCGGGCGTGTTTGGCCGGTGGTGACTGCCGGGCACGACCCACAGGCTCTGCTCCTCGTAGAGCGGCAGATTGATCTGCACGCTGTTGTGGGGCCACTCCGGCGAGAAAAGTTCGTCGCGGATCTCGGCCTGCGGAATCTGGATCACGTCGCGATGCCAACCGAGGTTGTAGGCGACACCGGGGTTGGTCGCGAAGATTGACGCGTTATTGATGATCGGATGAGGCCCCAGCAGCTCTTCCACGATCTCGAGCACTGCCGGAATGTGGTAGGCGTGCAGGATCGAAGTGGCCCGGGGCGTGCCGAGCATGTGGATGTAGTACTGTTTTGCGCGAGTGCCGAACGACTCCAGCGGGTCACCGAGGTGCTGCATCGACGAGCATGCTACCTCGCTCGATGATGTGCCCTTGGTCGGGTCGAGCAGGTCAGCCATCAGGCGGCGAAAGTCTTCGACCTCGGCGTCGGTGAGAACCCGCTCGAGCACGAATCCATCGCGGGCGAACTGCTGCTGTCTCGGGGTCATCATGAGCCTCCTTGAGGGGTGAGTATGATCGGAACCGTGATTCGCCGGCCGCTGGCTGCGGCCTCAAGGCCGGCCTCGAGGACGGCTATCACTTCAAGTCCGTCGCCGAAGTCGGGATGGATGGGGCCGCCCGTATGCACGGCGGTCACGAAGTCGGCAACTGCGTGTACGAACGTGTGCTCGTAGCCAATCGTATG
>JBJSZP010000554.1:0-854 GCA_046090365.1 Planctomycetia bacterium | reverse complement strand
GCGTTCCTGATGGCGATCGGGATCGTGGTCGACGACGCCATCGTGGTCAGCGACAACATCGACCGGCACCGCCGCATGGGCAAAAACCTCACCGCGGCGGCCATCGACGGCACCGTCGAGGTGGTGCCGAGCGTGATCTCGAGCGTGCTCACCACCGTGATCACGTTCCTGCCGCTGTGCTTCGTCTCCGGCGTGATGGGCAAATTCATCGCCGTGATGCCCTTCGCCTTCATCTCCACATTGCTCGTCTCGCTCGCCGAGTCGACGCTCGTGCTCCCCGGGCACCTGGCCCACGAGAAGAACCTCGTGTTCACGATCATCTGGATCGTGCTCTATCCCCTCCGGCTCCTCCTCCCGGCGGTGGCGTTGCTGCAGCGGGCCTGCGACACCGGCCTCAAGGCCTTCGTGAAGAACGTCTACGCCCCGTTCCTCGACTGGTCGCTCGACAATCGGCTCACGATCCTCGCCGCCGCGCTCTCGATCCTGCTCCTCGCGGGCGGCATCGTCCGCAGCGGCATCACCCCCTTCCAGCTCTTCCCCAAGATCGACGCCAACCGGCTGCTCGCGAAGATCGTGTTTCCCGACGGCACGCCGGCGAGCGTCACGGAGGAAGCCACGGCGCGTCTCGAGGAGGCGGCCATCGCCGCCTCGAAGAAGCTCTCGCCCGCGGACGCGCCGATCGTCGAGCTCGTACACCGGGCCGTCGGGCAGGTGGCCGCCCAGGGCGAGGTCGGCCCCGACGCCCGGATGAGCGGCAGCCACGTGGGCGCCGTGGCCGTGGAGCTCGTCGAGGGGGAGCTGCGGAGCGTCACGAGCGAGGAGTTCATCAGCGAGTGGCGGCGGCTCGCCGGCGA
>JBJSZP010000553.1:0-970 GCA_046090365.1 Planctomycetia bacterium | reverse complement strand
CATGCAGACGCGGATGCTGACGAGCTCCCACGGCCGGCTGCTCGTGGATTTTGTGGGGCGGTTTGAGTCGCTCGAGGCCGACTTCGCGACCGTCGCCGGCCACCTCGGCCTGGCCATGCGGCTGCCGCATGTGAACGTCGGCACCCGCGACGACTACCGGGCCCACTACTCTCCCCGGCTGGCCGCCCGCGTCGCCGACGGCTTTGGCCAGGACATCGAGCGGTTCGGCTACGCCTTCGAGCCCGCCGCGGCCGCCAGCCGCCTGGAAAAACAGGTGGCATGATCGCGGCCGCCGAGGGCTACGAGGCCGTCTCTCACTGGCATTCGGAAGGGCCGTCGTTCTGGCTCGCGCAGCCGGCCCTGCAGCGCCGGCTGGCGACCACGCTCCGCGGCTAGCGCAGCCGCTGGCTGGGTACACTCGCGTCGAGGCCGCCCGGCGGCGACTGCCGCGGCTTGATCCGATTGATCCATCAGACGAGGCCCTGCTCGATGCCCGTTTCCGCCGCACAGCCGGCGCGCGACTATCCCCTGGTGGCGGAACAGCCGCAGGCGCTCGCGATCGTGATGCCGTTCACCGCTGCGGCCCGCGAGGTCGAGGCCCTCGGTCCCTGGGACAGGCGCATCGCTTGGCTGTTCACCTGTGACCCGCGGGCCCACGAGCGGGCGTTGGACCTCGGCTTCCCCGCCATCCTCCACCGCGGCGCGACGGCCGCATCGCTCCGGCTCGGCACCGACAAGCCCTTCGTGCGTGACATGCTTGCGGCCGTGCTGGCTGCGGCGCCAGGCAGGGCCTGGTATGGGATCGCGAACTGCGACATCCGCCTCTGCCCGCACGCCTTCACCGCCCTCTGCCGGGCGAACATCTATCACCGCATCTCCGTCGACGAGTGGCACGATCCGGCTGGCGTCCCATTTTTCAACGGTGAGGATATGTTCGTGATGACCGAGGACGTGACCCGGCAGATGCTCG
>JBJSZP010000552.1:0-5913 GCA_046090365.1 Planctomycetia bacterium | reverse complement strand
GGCGGCGTGATCGAGACCACGATCGCGGAGGAGACGGAGACGGACCTGTTCGGCGAGCAGGCCGTGCTCTGCGGCGGCGTTTCGGAGCTGATCAAGGCCGGCTTCGATACGCTCGTCGAGGCGGGCTACCAGCCGGAGATGGCCTACTTCGAGTGCCTCCACGAGATGAAACTGATCGTCGATCTCTTCTACCAAGGCGGCCTCGAGTACATGCGATACAGCGTGTCGAACACGGCCGAATACGGCGACTACACCCGTGGCAAGCGGATCATCACCGACGAGACCCGCAGGGAGATGAAGAAGATCCTCGAGGAGATCCGCTCGGGCGAGTTTGCCCGCGACTGGATCCTCGAGAACCGGGCCGGGGCGGCGATGTTCAAGAGCACACGCCGCCGCGAGCGGGAGCACAAGCTCACGGAGACGGGCCGCCGGCTCCGCAAGATGATGAAGTGGATCGAAAGCAAGGAAGTGTGATCCCATGACGCCTGAGGAATACCAGTCGCGGCAGTTGTACGAGCAGCTCCAGCCGGGCGACCGCGTGGAGGTGATCCACGGCGTCACGGTGGGCTCGAGCGCGAAGTGGACGACGACGACGGTCGGCAAGGTGCTCCGCACGGAGCGGCGCCGCCACGGCCTGCACTTCCGCCGCAACCCCGACGACAAGGTGTACAGCGACGTCTTGATCCTCGCCCGCGACGACGGCGAACTGACCACGCTCACGATCGACGAGTACACGCGTCTGCGCCGGGCGTGATGCAGGGCAGGATGCCCGGTTGAATTCCAGCGGGCGGGCAGCCCGCCAAGGAAAAACGGCACGATGCCGTGTTTTCCGTGCAGCAGCCGAGCCCGGAATCACGGCCAGCCGCCGCCCCAGGACACCTGCCGCAGCGCCCGGTGGGCAGAGCGTCGTCACCGGGCCACGCCGATGAAGAGCGACGTCCACCCGCCGCCGGTGGCGTGTGTGCGGGCCCGTTCGACCGTGACGTCGTAGCCCGCCCGCCGCATCCGTTCGACGAACGCCGGATCGTCGCCGGCCGACCAGACGGCGAGGCAGCCGCCGGGCGTGAGCGCGGCCCGGGCTGTCGCGAGGCCCGCCGCCGTGTAGAGCCGGCTGTTGGAGCCCATGCTCAGGCCGCTGGCGCCGTTGTCGACATCGAGAATGATCGCATCGAATCGGCGGCGGCCCGCCTCGAGCACGTCGGCCACGTCGCCCGCGATCGTCTCCACCCGGGGGTCGGCAAGCGCGTCGGCAGCGAGGTTGTAGGCCGGATCGCGGTTCCATTCGATCACGGCCGGCATGAGCTCGACGACGGTCGCCCGGCCGGCGGGCCCGAGCTGGGCGAGCACCGCCCGGAGCGTGAACCCGAGCCCCAGCCCGCCGATCAGCACCCGCGGCTGCGGCCGACTCCGCACGCGGGCGCAGGCCAGCTCGGCCAGCCGCTCCTCGGAGTGGTGCTGGCGGGTGGACATCAGCTCGACGCCCGCCACGCGGATCACAAGCGCGCCGTCGTGCTCGTGCAGCGACATGATCCGGCCGTCGGGCGTCGTCGCCTGGGCGCGGAGCAGGGTTGGCTTCATGGGCTCGTCAGGGCACGCGGGCGATCACGCACTTGAGGTATTCGCCCTCAAGGCAGCTCGTGCTCACGGGGTGGTCGGGCCCGGCGCCGCGGCACTCGAGCACCTGGATCGGCCGGCGGGCCCGTTGGGCGACGCCGGCGAGCATCTGGAGGAAGTCGTCGCGCGACACCGATCCCGAGCAGGAGCAACTGACGAGGATTCCGCCCGGCTCGAGCAGTCCCACGGCCACGCGATTGATCCGGTGATAGGCCCGCAGGGCGTCGTCGAGGCTCGCGCGGCTGCGGGCGAACTTCGGCGGATCGAGCACCACCATGCCAAACGTCTCGCCGGCCGTGGCGAGGGCGTCGAGTTTCTCGAAGGCGTCGACCGTCTCCACGGCCACCTGGGCCGCGCCGTTCAGGTCGGCATTGGCCTTCGCGAGCGCCGTCGCCTTCGCGCTCGAGTCGACCGCCAGCACGCTCGCGGCCCGGCCGGTCACGGCGGCGGCCACGGCAAAGCCGCCCGAATACGAGAACATGTCGAGCACGCGCCGGCCGCGGGCATAGCGGGCGACGGCCTGGCGGTTGTCGCGCTGGTCGAGGTAGTAGCCGGTCTTCTGCCCCTCGGCGAGATCGACGCCGAACCGGAGCCCGTGCTCCTCGACGAACACGGGGCCCGCCGGCGCCGTGCCGCGCACGACCCTGTCGGTCAGGTGGAGCCCTTCGAGCTTCGCGAGGCCACGCTCAGCGCCGCGGAGGAGGATGCCCGCGGGCGACACGAGCGATTCGAGCGCGTCGCAGATCGTCTCGAGCCGCGCCGCCATCGCCAGGGCCGTCACCTGCACGGCGAGGTAGTCGCCGTAGCGATCGACGATCAGGCCGGAGAGGTCGTCGCCCTCGCTGTTCACCAGCCGGGCCGCGCCCGTGCGGTCGTCGAGGCCGAGCGAACGCCTCAGCCGCACGGCCGACTCGATCCGCGCCCGCCAGAACGCCTCGTCGAGCCGCGTCGCCGCGTCGAAGGCGTACAGCCGCACCCGCAGCCGGCTCGCCGAGTTCCACAGGCCCCGGGCCACGAACTGCCCGTCGTGCGTGGCGAGGTCGACCACGGCCCCATCGGCGGGCGCACCCTCCACCCGGAGCACGGCCGAGTCGAGCACCCAGGGATGGCGGCCGAAGAACGGCCGCGCCCGCTTCGGCTTGAGCACGATCGTCGCGGTCGGCAGTCCCTCGCCGGTGTCGACGTGCGGCACCGCGTCAGGCATGCACGACCTGCTTGGCCGGCCCCGGGAGCACGTGCGGCGCCGGGAGGGCGTCGCTGCCCGGGTCGGCCTTCACCTTGCGGCGGCCCTGCCGCAGAGCCTTGCGCCGTTCGTTGCGTTGCACGCTCCAGCCGAACACCGCACCCAGCGGCCCGGCGAGGAGCGCTGGCATGAGCACGAGGTTGCCGACGAGGGCCACGGTGAGCATCGAGAGCATCATGTGGCCGAACCGCTGCGTGGGCCCGAACGGCGAGAGGGCGAACACCGAGAGCCCGATGCCGATCACGCCCCAGCTCTGATACATGGCGCGGGCGCAGCCCTTGTAGGCGAGCATCACGGCCTGGCGGCGGTCGAGCCCCTCGGAGATGCCGCGGCGGAACCAGAGCATGAAGTGCACGACGTCGTCCACCGTCACGCCGAGCGCCACGCTCGGCGCCATCACCGTGCCGATATCGATCAGCAGGTTGCCGGTGCCGAGCCACTTCAGGAGCGCGTTGCCCCAGCCCATGCCGCCGAACACGATCACGGCGGGGAACGCGGCCGGCAGGAGGAGCACGAGGCCGGCCGACGCGGCGCGGCAGAGGACCACCATCACCGCCACGATGATCGCGAAGTCGGTGACGAAGCCGACGATCAGGCCGTCGAGCAGCGAATGCTGCGCATTGTAGACCAGCGGCACGAGGCCCGTGTATTCGACTTTGATGCCGGTGACGCCCTTCTGCTCGAGATCTGCGACGATCGGGTCGATCTTCGCCTGCAGGTCGCGGCGGAAGAGGGCGTAGTCGACCTCCTTCACGGCGCTCACGCGGGCGCTGATCCGCCACAGCTCCTCGGCACGGCCGTCGGGATGGGTGGCGTCGCGGAGATAGTCGCCGGCGAGGAAGTCTTCCCGGTGGGCCACGAGGCGGCGGTTCAAGACGCTGCGCTTCGTGCGGGCGCCGAGGCCGAAGGCCCGGGCCGCGGCCCCGCCCATGCCTTCGCCGCCGTCGCCCGCGTCGAGGCTCCGGCCGAACGTGACGGTGGAGAGTGAACTGCCCACTTCGTCGAGCCCGCCGATCTCCCGCTGGATCCGCTCCACGAGCTCCATCCGCTCGAGGAAGTTGAGCCCGCACGACTCCTGGTCGCAGCGGACGAGGATCTCCATCGGCACGAGCGGCCCGAGCTTCGCCTCGAGCCACTTGTAGTCCTCGCGGATCCGGGCCTTCGGCGAGAAGAGCCGCATCAGCTGCACGCTGCTCTCGACGCGGGTCATCCCGTAGCCCACGGCCGCCATCACGAGCAGGCAGGCGGTGGCCACGATCGCGTGGTGCCGCGTAATCCACTCCCCGATCCGCCACCAGCGGCTCTCCTCCATCGGCTTCCAGTCGGCCGCCCCCTCCTCGTCGGCGAGCTTGCCGAGCCGGAGCTTGGGCGGGAAGAGCTCGAGGGCCGCCGGCATCAGCGTGACGAGGATCACGAAGCTCACCACGACGCCGAGTGCCGAGAAGATGCCAAACATCTTGATCGGCACGAGATCACTGACGGCGAGCGTCGCCAGGCCCACGGCCGTCGTGCCCGTGGCGAGCGAGAGCGGAAGGAGGGCGTGCTTCACGGCATGGCAGGCGGCGCCTTCCTGCACGCCGGTTTCAGCGAGCTGATCGCGGTAGTAGTTGGCCAGGTGGATCGCGCCGCTCGTGGTGGCCACGTAGACCAGCGACGGCATCGTGAGCAGGATCGCGTCGACCGGATAGCCCGAATACCACACGATCGCGAGGCTCGCGAACATGCTGTACACGCCCGAGGCGAGCACCATTCCCACGAGCGCCTTGCTCTTGAGGCTCCACCAGCTCACGAAAAACCCGACCACGAGCGAGAGCCCGAACAGGATCGTGACGCTCGTCTGCCCCGCCTTGTCGATGGACACGTTGTCGACGGGAGGGCCGCCCATGTGGAGCGACTCTTCAGGAATGCCGCACTCGTCCGCGGCCACCTTCTTGATGAGGTCGATCGTGCCGTGGAGATTCGCCCGGGCCGTGTCGGCGAGCGTGAGCACGAGGCAGGTCTGCCGTTGGTCGAGGTCGTCGACCCGCTCACCGGTTTCGGGGATCAGCTTCGTGGCGACCGGGGGGCCGATGAGGGCGCCCGTCAGCCGGGCGATCGCCTCCTCGCGGTCGAGGTTCAGGGGCTCCGAGGTCATCTGGGCGACGGCCCGGGGGCCCGTCTGGGCCGTCTTGAAGTACAGCGGCCGGTCGATCCGGGAGGCCTCCTCCGGGGGCGGCAGCAGCTTCGTGGCGAGCAACTCCAGCCGGGGGTCGGTCATCGTGCAGCCGTCCCAGCTGACGAGGATGAACTCCTCCCCCTGGAAGCTGCGGCGGAAGAACCGATAGACCTGGGTTTCGGGGTATTCGAGGGGCAGCCACCCCTTCACGTCGTTGCGGTTGTTCCCCTTGGCTTTGATCGCCCCGACGACCACCATCGGCAGCAGAAAGACGAGGATCGCCATGATCCCCACGCTGAACCGCTGGTAGAAGTCTTTCTTGGGAGGCGACGTCATGCCGTAACTGCCCGGGCCGCTGGGATTTCCTCACCGTGGACCCCTGAACCGTACAGGGGATTCGGGGGCCAGTCCATATCGATAGGGGGCCGGGGGACGGTTTTTGGTGCCAAGCCGCACGACATAAGTGCATTTGTAGGAGGAGTTTCCGTTCGCGGACAGGTTGCCCCAGTCGGCACAAAGCGACCCGGGCCCCCGGGCTTCCTGAAACCCAAAAAGCCCGGAGCGGAAGCGACGGGGTTCCCACACAAAAAGCCCGGAGCGGAAGCGACGGGGTGCTCGGCCCCGAGGGCGTCAGGGTGCCGTTTCGGCAGCCTGGAAGCCGCACGTCTTGTGGGAACCGTCGCAAAACGGCCGGTTCTTGGTTTCGTCGCACCGGCAGAAGGCCACGGCCTTCTTGCCTGCGGGAATCGGATACTCCTTGCCGAGGTGGTCGGTGACCCGGATGTAGATCCCCTTGGCGTCGGCGTCGGGGGGCAGTTCGACGACGAGCGGCCCGTCGAGCCGGCAGCGAACCGTCACCGAGCCCTCGGGAAACGTGCGGGTTTCTGGGGTGCCGGTGGGG
>JBJSZP010000551.1:0-2877 GCA_046090365.1 Planctomycetia bacterium | reverse complement strand
CCATCTCGCCTACGAGTGGCTGGGCGTCGGCAAGGAGGAGCTCGCGATCCTCGGCGAACTCTTGCTCCGCGGCGAGCAGACGGAAGGCAGCCTCCGCGGCCGTGCGAGCCGGATGGACGACATCCCCGATCTCCCCACGCTCCGCCGCCATCTCGACGCGCTCGCCGCCCGTGGCCTCGTCGTGTGGCTCACGCCCCCTGGCCGCGGCCGGATGCTCACCCACGGCCTCCTGCCGCCGGAGAAGCTCGAGAAGGTCCGCGCCCAGGTGGCCGGCGAAGCCTCGCTTTGACGATAGCGCTGACTATAATTGTCACATGATCCGAACGGTCGAAGCGATTGTGGACGAGAAAGGGCAGGTGCGGCTTGCCGAGCCGTTGCAGTTGTCTCGTGCGCAACGGGCTTTGGTGACCATCCTCGACGAGGAGCCGTTGCCGGAACTGCATGAAGATTCCTTGCTCACCGAACGGGCGCTTGCGGAAGACTGGAATCGCCCCGAGGAGGATGCCGCGTGGTCGCACTTGGGCGAGGTTCGGTAGCGCTGGTGCCGTTCCCCTTTTCGGACCTCTCGCAGGCAAAACTTCGCCCTGCGATCGTCTTGGCAAGTGTCGGGCGGGGAGATTGGATCCTCTGTCAAGTAACCAGCAATGCGTATGGAGACGAGCGAGCGATTCCCATCGCGACAGATGATTTTTCCGACGGTGGGCTGCGAGTGGCCAGCTTTGCCCGGCCCGGAAAACTCTTCACGGCTCACGAGACTTTGATTCGGATGCAGGCGGGGCGGTTGACACCCAGCGCTTTCGAACGAATTCGCGCGGGCGTTGTTGCGGTCTTCGCTTGAACGCGCCTAACAGTCGACCCCTTCAGGGGGTGACCACAAGGGGCCGCCCGATCGCGAACCCCATTCTTTCCCGTCGATTGTGCAATGCCGGAGGTGGGACTTGAACCCACACGCCCTTGCGGGCAACGGATTTTGAGTCCGCCGCGTCTGCCATTCCGCCACTCCGGCTCGAAGAGGCGCATCGCCCTGAGATTACGGTCTGCCACCACCATTTGCCAGCACCGGACTCCGCCGCGGCAGACGCCGCGTGGTAGGGTTGTAACGCCATGAACGTGTTCGTCTTCGAGGACCATGTCGCCTCTCGGCTCGGCGTGCTCACAGCCGCCCGGCCGGCCTGCGACCTCACGATCGGCACCGCCACGCTCCACGACTCGCTCGCCGCGTTCGGCAGCGTGCACCGCGTACTGCGGCCGCATCTGGCACGGTACCTGGCCGCCCTCGACGGCAAGCGCATTGCCCTGTGGGGAGGCGCGAGCGATCGATCCCCGCCACCACCTGCATCGCGGCACGGCGCCGTGGCGCTGCTCGTGAATGCCCGCATGGTGCCGAGCCGCGACAATCTTCAGTCGCTGCGTGGCCTCGTCGAGGCAGGCCACCGAACGGTCGTCCGCGATGGCACTGCGATCGCTGCGGCGGTGCTGCACCTTTCGCCCGAGGGCACCGGGCCCGACGACGCTTTCGTGCGGCGGCTTTGCGAAGAGGGCCCCGACGTTGTTCGGAAACTCGATGCGGCCGGGCTTGCCACGGCCGACGTGCAACTTGACCTTCTCAACGAGGCCCATGAGGTCATCGGTGCACACGAGCAGGCGCTCGAAGGCTCGCTCGCCATCCGGCTCGACAGCGGCCGCTATCGAGAGGTGCGGCCGGGGCTGTTCGTGGCCGCGGGGGCAGAGGGGGCGGCTGAGGTGGCCGTGCGCCACGGGCCGGTCGTGGTCGAGGCGGGCGCCGAGATCGGGCCGTTCGTATGCCTCGACGGGCCGCTCTTCATCGGTCCGCGGGCGCGCGTCAATCCGCATGCCTGGCTGCGGGCGGGCACCGTGCTCGGCGCCCACTGCCGCGCCGGCGGCGAGATCGAGGCGACCGTGATGGAGCCTTTTTCCAACAAGCCGCACGACGGGTTTTTGGGCCACAGCCACCTCGGCAGTTGGGTGAACCTCGCGGCCGGCACCATCACGAGCAACCTCAAGGCGACGTACGGGCCCGTGCGGCTTCACGAACTGCATGCCGATGGCTCCCGCACGACCGTGCACACCGGGCGACAGTTCTTTGGCGCGCTCATCGGCGACCTCGCCCGCACGGCGATCAACACGTCGATCCCCTGCGGAGCCCGGATCGGCATCGCTGCGGCGGTGCAGGGGACCGTGGCCGAGTCGGTGCCGGCCTTCACAAACGACCTGCTCGGCAGCCCTTCGACGGCCGAGCAGGCTGCCATCGTGCTCGGCAGGATGATGGAACGCCGCGGCCTCGCGCTGCTCGACGCCGATTCGGAGCTCTTGGCGACGCTGGCGGGGGAGGAGACGACAGGCTGAAGCCTGTCCTACAATGGAAAGCATGGCACTCTCTGACGCATACGCTCCCGGCAGCTTCGGCCTGTCGTTCGAACTCTTTCCGCCGAAGACGCCCGAGTCGGAGGCGGCCATGTGGCGGACCGTCGACGACCTGATGGCGTTTCGGCCGTCGCTCATCACCTGCACGTACGGCGCCGGCGGCTCCACGCGGGGCACGACGCTCGACGTGCTCCGGGGCGTGCTCGCCCGGCACGACCTCCCGGTGGCGAGCCATCTCACGTGCGTCGGCAGCACGGTGGACGACTTGCGCGATTACCTGCGCGAGGCAGCCGCGCTCGGCGTGGCGGCCATCGTGGCCCTGCGGGGCGACCCGCCGAAGGGCCAGACGGAGTTTCGCCAGGCCGAGGGGGGCCTGCGGTATGCAGCCGATCTCGTGTCGCTGATCCGCAGCGAGTTTCCCGCGTTCACGATCCTCGTCGCCGGCTATCCCGAAACGCACCAGGAAGCCGTGAGCCCCCAGGCCGACCTCGA
>JBJSZP010000550.1:0-1202 GCA_046090365.1 Planctomycetia bacterium | reverse complement strand
CCTCGCGCTCGGGTTCGGCGGCAAGCCGATCTACGTGATGCCGCTCGTGTTCGGTGGGGCGCCGGTCGTCAACACACTGCTCACGGCCTTCATGAACAAGGCCTTCGACCAGCTCAAGGCGCCGTTCCTTGCGGGGCTGATCCTCGTGGTGCTCGGGGCCGTGACGGTGCTCGTGTTCAAGCCGCAGCCACAGGCCCACACGCCGGCGGCTGCTGCGGCGGACTCGGCGGGCGACGTCGCCGAGCCGGAGATCGGCGCTCCGGCGAAGACGCCCAAGCGCACGGCGGAGCGGTTCGTCGAGGTGCTCCTCGCGACGGCGCTGGCGATGTTTTCCTGGGGCGCCTACGGTCCGGTGCTGCACCGCGGCCAGGGGGCGATGGGGGGCAGCCGGCTGCGGCCGCTCCTGTGCATCGGCGTGGCCTACTTCCTGATCGCGGTGCTTGTGCCGCTTGCGCTCCTCGTGCCGATGGGCGACACGGGCACGTGGGAGCTGCGCGGCACGCTCTGGAGCCTGGCCGCGGGCGCGCTCGGGGCCCTGGGTGCGCTCGGCACGATCCTCGCCTTCGCCTGCGGCGGGAAGCCGTTCACGGTGATGCCGGTCGTGTTCGGCTGTGCCCCGGTGCTCAATACGCTCGCCACGATCGCGCTTGCCCACACGCCGCCGGCCGCCGTGAGCCCATTTTTCCTGGCCGGCATGCTGATCGTGGCCGTCGGCGCCGCGATCGTGCTCACCTTCGGCCCGCGTGGCCACGCCCCGGCGAAGTAGATCGGGTCACGTGCCGCGCACGGCGCCGAACCACTCGATGTGAAAGCGGCGGGCGAGGCCGACGCCGAACTTCGTGCATTCGCCGGCCAGCCACGCCGTCTTCGCCGTCAGTTCCTCCGGCGTGCGGCCCTGCGGCATGAAGAGCACCCGCCGCCTGTCGATCGGCGTGCCCGCCGCCTCGAGGTCGCCCACCCAGGCCAGCGCCTCGGTGATGTCGGCCGCCGAGTCGATCACGAATTTCAATTGATACGGCGCGGCCGCCATGAGCCTCCGCAGCACGTCGTCGGCACGCCGCGTCGCCTCGTGCCGGGCCAGCCAGCCGCCCGGCGTGTCGGCCGGGGGGCCCGACGTCGAGAGCTTGGGGCTGATCGACATCAGGTCGGCCGGCGCGTCGAGCCACACCGTGCCGGCCGTCTCGATCGTGACGTGCCGCCCC
>JBJSZP010000549.1:0-4130 GCA_046090365.1 Planctomycetia bacterium | reverse complement strand
CCGGCTGGCGGCCGTGATGATCACCTACCCGAGCACGCATGGCGTGTTCGAGACGGAGATCAAGCGGCTGTGCGAGATCGTGCACCGCCACGGCGGCCGCGTGTACATCGACGGTGCGAACATGAACGCGCTCGTGGGCGTCGCCTCGCCCGGAGTGTTCGGCGGCGACGTGAGCCACCTGAACCTCCACAAGACGTTCTGCATTCCGCACGGCGGCGGCGGGCCGGGCGTGGGGCCGGTATGCGTGGTCGAGGATCTCGTTCCGTTCCTGCCGGGGCACGAGACGGGCGGCCTCGCGCCGAGCCCTGTGGGCGCCGTGTCGGCGGCGCCGCTCGGCAATGCGGCCGTGCTGCCGATCAGCTGGATGTATTGCCGGATGATGGGGGCCGAGGGCCTGAAGCGGGCCACGGAGTCGGCGATCCTCGCGGCCAACTACGTGAGCACGCGGCTCCGCGATCATTTTCCCACGCTCTATTCCGGCCCCGGCGGCCGCGTGGCCCACGAGTGCATCCTCGACCTGCGGCCGCTCAAGGAGACGAGCGGCGTCACGGCCGAAGACGTCGCCAAGCGGCTCGTCGACTACGGCTTCCATGCGCCCACCTTGAGCTTCCCCGTGCCGGGCACGCTGATGGTGGAGCCGACGGAGAGCGAGCCGCTCGCCGAGCTCGACAGGTTCATCGAAGCGATGATCGCGATCCGCGGCGAAATCCGCCGGATCGAGGCTGGCGAGTGGCCCGAGGGCAACAACCCGCTCGCCCACGCGCCGCACACGGCCGTGGCCGCGACCGACTGGGACCGCCCCTACACCCGCGAGGAGGCGGTGTTTCCGGTGCCGGGGATCGAGCGGCGGAAGTACTGGCCGCCGGTCGGCCGCGTGGACAACGTCCACGGCGATCGCAACCTGTTCTGCAGCTGCGTACCCGTGTCGGCCTGGCAGGAGTAGCCCGCGAGTGCCACAGTCGTTGATTCTATTGAAAAGGTGACACGGCGATTTTAATCAGCAGCCCGCGCTCATCCGCGTAGACGTTCGTAAAAATCCCGCGGTGAAAGGATGGTGATGCCGCGGAAGAGCGCGAGTGCGAGCAATTCCTGATCACCCGTCACAAGGACGGCCGCAGATCCCGCAATGGCCGTGCCCAGCACGGGAAGATCATCCTTGTCTCGAACCGTTCCGAGCGGCACGGTGGCTGGCGTGACAATTTCACCGTTTTCCCTCAGCACAGCAATGGCTGCATCAGCTTGTCGCTTGGTTGCCTTGAACTTCCCTCGATAGTGCTTCGCGACCTCGTCCAGGATGTGCTCGGAAAGAATGACCACATGGTCACGAAAGACGAGCGTCACGAGGGCCTGACACAAACCGTGCGTGGCGATGGCTGCCAACACCACGTTCGTGTCGAGCACCACCCTCACGAGACAGCTTTGAAGATGTCGTCGTCGGTGATGAACCCCTGCGCTTCCGCGAGGGGTACGGTCATCTTCCGAATCGCTGCCAGCTGCTCGCTGGCGATGTAGCGCCGCAAAGACTCCCGCACAAGCTCACTCGACGGCCGGTGCTGTCGTCGGCTCAAGGCGTCCAGTTGACGCTTCAGATTCACCGGTATTCGGACATTGAGCGTCGTTTCCATGTATTACATTGTAACGCATGTGGCAAGCAGGTCAAGACGGACCGCCGCGGCCAAGCCGATACCCTTCCGCCCCCCGGGTCGCTGACGATCCTGTGCCACGGATACGCCCGGGCGCGGCCATGTGGACAACGTCCACGGGGATCGCCACCTCTTTTGCATCTGCGTGCCGTGTCGGTCTGGCGGGAGTAGTGAGGCGAGGGCGTCAGCCGAGGCCGCGGCGCAGCCAGAAGCCGGCGGCGAGAAACGAGATGCCGCTCGAGAGCAGGTTGATCCCGATGAGCACGCCGAGATAGATGCCGGCCTGGGCGGCGGGGCTTGTGAGCAGGATGCCGCCGAGGAGTGCCGTCACGAGCCCGTCGAAGAGGATCCAGCCCCAAGGGAAGCCCGGAGGTGCCGACCATGCCGCCGTCAGCTTCGCGGCCGCCTCGAACAGGATCACGAGGCCAAGGAACGTGACCAGTGCGTGGATACCTTCGACGGGAATCGCGAGCATCGCCGTGCCGGCCACGATCGAGAGCACGCCGCAGAGCAGCGTGAGCCAGAAGCCCCGCCAGGTCCATGTGGCGGCCGTCATGCCAAGCTGAGAGATGCCGGCGGCGATGAGCGTGCCCGCGCAGACGTAATCGATCACTGCCGATGCCGCCCACGGTGCGGCAAGCGCGAGGAGGCCGAGGAGCGAGAGGACGGCGCCCAGCCCGAGCGCACAGCGAGGCAGGGCGGGGAGGTCGTCGGCGGGGAGGTCGGAGCGAGGTTGCATGGCGAAAAGTATATCGGCGGCTCACCTCAGGCGGCGCCGAGGCCTTCCATGCGCCGCCAGGCGCTCACTTGGCCGAGGTGCATCATCATGTGGCCGCCGCAGTAGAAGGCCTGCACGGAGCCGATCGTGGGGAAGAGTTCCCTCATTCGGCCCTCGGCTGGGTTCGGCTGCTGAAACACGTCGTCGGGCGTGCTCCGCAGGGCGCCCGTCACCATCCGGTGCCCCTCGTGGAAGAATGCGACGATCTCGTCCATCGGCGGGTAGAGGTCGAGGTCTGTGTCGTCGACGCACTTCGCATCCTTCGAAAATCGGATCTCGAAGCCCTCAGGGATCGTCGGAGCGGGAGCCCCGATCTGATGGAGGATCTTCGGGGCATAGAGGCTCAGGTGGCCGTAGACGAAGGCCGGATGATTCGAGTCGACGGCCTGGCCGCCCACCACTGCGAATCGCGGGAATCGCTCGGCTGTCATGCCCTTCAGGAGCCGGTCGGCATAGCCGAGGGACAGGCCGAGCGAATCCGCGATCACGTTGCCGAGCGAGCGGGCCATGAGTTACCTCGTGTCGGAGGAGGGAGAGTCAGGATGAGGCGAAACGAGCGATAGCCTCGGGAAGGGCGTGGCACTCGACGGCGAACACGCGGGCGGCGAGCGATTCGGGCGTGTCGTCGGGCAGCACCGGCACGGTCTTCTGGAGCAGGATCCGGCCGTGATCGTATTCGTTGTCGACGAGGTGCACCGTGCAGCCCGAGACGGTACAGCCGCGTGCGAGCACCGCACGATGCACATGCATGCCGTGATAGCCCTTGCCGCCGAAGGCGGGGAGCAGCGCCGGGTGAATGTTGATCACCCGCCCGGCAAAGTCGGCTGGGATCTCGATCAGCTTGAGAAACCCCGCCATGACGACAAGATCCGCCCGGGCCTCGCGGCACGCAGCGAAGATCTCGGAGCTCCACGCGACTGTCGAGCGCGTGCCCTGGGGCAGCACGTGGGTCGGAAGGCCCGCCCGCCGGGCGATCTCGACGCCACGCACGTCGCCGCGGCTCGCGATCACTGCCTCCACGCTGGCCGAGAGCCTGCCCGAGCCGATCCACTCGAGCAGGTTTTCGAGCGTGCGGCAGGAGCCGGAGAGGAGGATGGCGAGGCGGAGGGGCATGAGCGGAGGACAGGCTTGAGCCTGTCGTGTGGGGAGGCAGGCTGAAGCCTGTCCTACTTTTTCATATGGATGGTGAGGGCGTGGCCGTCGATGTCGAGGGTCTCGGAGGAGGCGTTGGGCAGCGCGGCAAACGTGGCCGAATCGGCGAGCGTCTCGCCGGCCACGTAGTCGAGATGCTTGTCGAGCGCCGACCGCAACTCGGCCGACGAGGTCTCGAACCCGAGCGAGATCCGGTCGGTGAAGTCGAGGTCGAGCGTCTTGCGCTGCGATTGCACGGCGTGGACGACCTCGCGGACGAGGCCTTCGGCGACGAGCTCGGGCGTGAGCTCCTTGGCGATCACCACCACGGCGAGCGGGCTCTCGGCAGCCGCCCAGCCCTCCTTCGCCGTCGTGCGAATCAGGACGTCGTCTTTGGCGATCACGGCTTGCCCGCCACCGGGCAGCGGCAGCGATGCCTGTCCGTCGCGCGTGAGTGCCGTGAGCAGCGCCGCCGCGTCGGCCTTGGCGAGCGCATCGCGGGCCTTGGGAAGATCCTTGCCGAGCTTCGGCCCGAGTTTTTTGAGGTCGGGCAGCACGCTCCGCGTGATGTAGCGGTC
>JBJSZP010000548.1:0-6309 GCA_046090365.1 Planctomycetia bacterium | reverse complement strand
GCCGATCGCGACGAGCGCCGAAACCGCAAGCCCGCCCCACGGCAGCCATCCGGCTCGGCCGCCCGCCTGGAGAATCGCGACAGTGCACCAGACGAAGGCGGCGGCCGCCGGGGCGGCGTAGGTCTCGCCGGAGCCGAGTCTGCCGAAGATGTCGAACCACATCCACAGCGCTGCAAGGCAGGCGAGCGCCGTCGCCCCAGCGACCATCCCCAGCCACCGACGGAGCAGATCGAAGGCGAGCGTGGCGGTGAGGGCACAGAGCGCTAACCGGACGGCGAACCAGGGCCATGGGTCCTTGCCGAACGCGGCCGCCTGGCCAAGGTAGAACGCATAGTACGCGGGGCGATAGCGGGTTTGGCTCGCGGTGGGCGATCCACACTCGGGATGGCTTACGAGCATCGGCACCACGTCTTCTGGTGGGAGGCGATCACGGCCCGGGCCGATGAGCGTGTGGATGGCGTGGTCGTCGATCACGCCCCAGGTGGCACGCGGCACGTCGCCAAACAAGGAGGCTGTCACAAGCACGGCCCCGCCCGCCATGAGCCCCCAACACAGCGCGGGCTTGTCTGCCAGAAACCGGTCGATGAACGGAGCCCGCCGGGCGAGCATGAGCGTCGCCCCGACGAGGCCCGCATGCAGCGGCAGAAGCCGCCAGTCGTGCGGAATGATCAGCAGCGCGGCCGGAAGCAAGGCGGTCAGAATGGAGAGGCCGAGCGCGTGCATGGGAAGCCTGCGGAGAGGTGCCGGAGGTTTAGGCAAGATGCCGTCGCGGGCTCAAGAGCAGCTCGGCCAAAAACCTCATCCCGAGAGGAACCGCCCGGACTTGACGCTCCCTCGCCAACGCAGGTATCCCCCGTTCCCACCCCAGAGCCGTTCCGCCATGCCAGCGTCCGATCCCTGCGCCGCCGCCGATCCGCCGAGCGCACCGGGAGCCCGCGTGCCGGCTCTCGTCTCGATCGTGGTGCCCGTGTTCCGCGAGGGACCGGGCGTGGTGCACTTCGGCCACACGCTGCACCGGGTGATGGAGGCCACCGGCCTTCCCTGGGAAGTGATCTTCGTCGAGGACGATTCCCCGGATGACACGCTCGACAAGCTGCGCGTGCTCCACGACCTCCACCCGGAACAGGTCGTCGTGGTGTCGCTGTCACGGCGGTTCGGCCACCAGGCATCGCTGGCAGCCGGCTTCGACGCGGCTCGCGGCGACGTCGTCGTGTGCATGGACGGCGACATGCAGCATCCACCCGAACTCGTGCCCGAACTCATCCGCCGCTGGGCGGGCGGCGATCAGGTGGTCTACACCCGCCGCCGTCGCACCGAGCGCCAAAGTCCTCTCAAGGCCTGGACGAGCCGGCTCTTCTACCGCGCGATCAGCAGCATCTCCGAGATTCGCCTCGAAGACGGCACCGCCGACTTCCGGCTCATGGATCGCATCGTGCTCGACGCGCTGCGCCGGTTTGGTGAGCGGGGCCTCTTCTACCGGGGGCTCGTGCAGTGGGCGGGCTTCCGCCGCTCCTGCCTGTGGTACGACGCCCCGCCCCGATTCGCCGGCGAGTCGTCGTATACCTGGCGGCGCATGCTCCACCTCGCGGCCGACGCCGTGTTTTCGTTTTCCACGCTCCCGCTGCGGGCGAGTTTCATGCTTGGCGGCGCGGGGCTCGTGGCCACGCTCGCCTACGCCGGCTACGTGGCCGTCTGCTGGCTCCGCGGCACCGCCGGCCCGGCGGGTTACACGTCGCTGGTCCTGCTCGTGAGCCTGCTGGGCAGCCTCAACCTCACCTGCCTGGGGATCGTGGGGGCCTACGTCGGGCGAATGCACGAGCAGGTGAAGCAGCGGCCGCTGTACCTCGTGAAGGAGCGGCTCGGCGCCGCCCATCGCCCCGCAGCCCGCGCCGCCTGAAAGACGCTCCCCATGCATGCACCGGCCCTCGCCCATCCCCGTTCGACGCCGGAGCCAGTCCGGGCTCCGTGCATCTGCTGCGGTGGCCTGGCGTGGCAGCCGCATCTGCGGATCCTCACGCAGTGCACCGCCTGTGGCTTCATCCGCGCCGACATGTCGCTCGGGCCCGAGGAGGCGGAGCGGCTCTACCAGGAGGGCTACTTCACCGGAGCTGAGTATGGCGACTACCTGGCCGATGCCGAGTCGCATCGGAGGAACTTCGCGGCCCGCCTACAGCTCGTGCGGCGGCTGTCGGGCGGCACGCCCGGCCCGCTCCTCGAAATCGGCTGCGCCTATGGATTCTTTCTCGAGCAATGCCGGCAGCACGGCATCGAGGCGACGGGCGTGGACGTGTGCGTCGAGCCGGTCCGGCACGCGCGGATGGTGCTCAACGTCGATGCCCGGATAGGCGCATTCGAGTCGCTCCCGCTCGAAGCCGGCCGCTGGCGGTCGGTGTGCATGTGGGACACGATCGAGCATCTGGAGCACCCGGAGGCGTTCATCGCCCGAGCCCGCGAGCTGCTTGCTCCCGGCGGCATGCTGTTTGTGACCACGGGCGACATCGGCTCGGCATTCGCCCGCTGGCGGGGCCCGCGCTGGCGGATGATCCATCCCCCGACACACCTCCAGTATTTCTCGACCGCGTCACTCGCACGACTGCTCGAGCGACATGGGTTTCGCGTGGAGGAGGCACGGTCGACGGCGATGTATCGCAACTTCGGTGAGAGCCTCGGCCGGATGGCCACGCTGGGCCGCGGCCTCCCGGCGCGGCTCGCCGCGGCCGCCCGCCGGCTGACACCCGGCTTCGTGGCCCGCCAGGGCTTCTGGCTCGATCTCGGCGACATCATGTTCGTCGCGGCACGGAAGGGGGCGTGATGACGGGCTCTGCGCGTGGCACCGTGCTCGTGACCGGCGCCGGCGGCTTCATCGGCAGCCACCTCGTCGAAGCGCTCTTGGCCTCGGGCCGCCGCGTGCGGGCGCTGGTGCGCTACGCCTCGCATGGCGGCTGCGGTTGGCTCGCCGAGACGGCCGCCGCGGGCGACCGCCTGGAGATCATCCGCGGCGACGTCACCGACGCCCGCTCGGTGCGCGAGGCGATGAGCGGCTGCGAACAGGTGTTTCACTTGGCGGCCCTGATCGGCATCCCCTATTCCTACACGGCGCCGCAAAGCTACGTGGCGGTGAATGTCAACGGCACGCTCAACGTGCTCGAGGCGGCCCGCGACGCGGGCGTCGGCCGCGTGGTCGTGACCTCGACGAGCGAGGTCTACGGCACGGCCCGCTACACGCCGATCGACGAGGCCCATCCGCTGCAGGCGCAGTCGCCCTACTCGGCCACCAAGATCGGCGCCGACGCCCTGGCCACGAGCTACCACCGCGCCTTCGGGCTGCCGGTCACGATCGTGCGGCCGTTCAACACCTTCGGCCCCCGGCAGAGCGCGCGGGCTGTCATTCCCACGATCATCACGCAGGCCCTGTTCGGCGACGAGATCCGCGTGGGGGCGCTGGCGCCCGTGCGCGACATGGTGTTCGTCGCCGACACCGCCGCGGGGTTCATGGCGCTTGCCGATTCGGATGCCGCGATCGGCTGCGTCAACAACCTCGCCACCGGCACCGGCGTGACCGTGGGCGACCTCGTCGGGCGGATCCAGCGGATCGTGGGCCGGAATCTGCCTGTCGTCGAGGAGGAGCGGCGCAGGCGTCCGGAAGCGAGCGAGGTGTACACGCTCCTGGGCTCGGCGGAGGCAGCCCGGGCGGTCGCCGGCTGGCGGCCGGCTGTGACGCTCGACGAGGGCCTCGAGCGGACGGTGGCCTGGTTTCGCACCCGGGCGGAACTGGAACCGATCGGTGAATACAGGGTCTGACCGCGTGGGGCACACGACAACAAGGAGGCCGCAATGAGAGCCGTGATCCTGGCCGGTGGACGAGGGGCGAGGCTTGCCCCGTTCACATCGGTGATTCCCAAGCCGCTGCTCCCGGTGGGTGATCGGCCGATTCTCGAGATCATCTTCAACCAGTTGGCCGAGGCGGGCTTCACGCGGGCCACGCTGTCGCTCGGCTACATGAGCAGCTATTTCCGGACATTTCTTCGGGAGCACCGGGCCCTGCGGCGGCTGCTCGAGATCGACTTCGTCGAGGAGGCGGAGCCCACCGGCACGGCCGGAAGCCTGGCCAGCGTGCCCGATCTCGAGGGCTCGTTTCTCGTCATGAACGGCGACATCCTCACCGCCCTCGACTACGCCGCCCTGATGCGGGATCACCAAAGGTCCGGCGCGACGATCACGATCGCCACGCACAAGAAAGACGTGAAGATCGACCTCGGCATCCTCGAGGTGGCCGGCGACGGCGCCGTGACGGGCTACGTCGAGAAGCCCACGCTCCACTATCCCGTCAGCATGGGGATCTATGCCTACGACGCCTCGGCCCTCGAGCACGTGACGCCCGGCGAATACCTTGATTTCCCCTCGCTCGTGCTCAAGTTGATCGCTGCGGGCAAGCGCGTGAATGCGTGGGCCAATGATGCGATGTGGCTCGACCTCGGGCGGCACGACGATCTCATGGAGGCCACGCGGATCTTCGGCGACCGCGAGTCGCACTTCATCAGGCGGGCAGCCTGAGGATTTTCCACCGGCGTTCGCAGGGCGGCAGCATGCACGACGTGCTCGTCATCTCCGGCACGGGATTCATCGGCCGGGCGGTCGTTGACGCCCTGGAGCGGCAGGGGCGGGCTGTGGTGACGACGGGCCGGGGCACGGGCCGCGAGTGCGACGTGGGCGACGCCACAGCTGTCGATCGCCTGTTCGCCGCGGTGCGGCCGCGGGGAATCGTGGTCTGTGCCGGGGCCCCGCACGACGGGCCGGCCCATGACCTCTATCGCGTGCACGTCAGCGGCACGCTCAACGTGTTGGAATCGGTCGCCAGGCACTGCCCGGAGGCCGTCGTCGTGCTGCTCGGGTCGGCGGCGGAATACGGCCGCGTCGAGCCCGCGCGGCTACCGATCGGGGAAGACGAACCGTGTCGCCCGACCGGCCTCTACGGCTCCTCGAAGCTCGCCCAGACGCAGCTCGCGCACGCCGCGGCAGCAGCCTGGGGGCTCCGGGTGCGCACGGCCCGGCTGTTCAACGTCGTGGGTCCGGGAATGCCCGCGCGGTATTTCTTTCCGGCCCTCGCGGGGCGAATCCGTGCGGCGCCGGCCGGCTCGAAAATCCCCCTGCGCGACGGGGCTGCGACGCGGGATTTCGTCCACGTGGCCGACGTGGCCGATGCTCTGGGCCTCCTGCTCGATCCCACCGTGGCCGACGGCATCTACAACGTGGCCACTGGCATCGAAACAACTGTCGCTGAAGCGGCGGCCGTGCTCGGCCACCTGGCCGGCGGGATCGAAGCCATCCCCGAGGAGGGGCTGAATGCCCCGCTCCGTAGCGCGGGTGATACGTCGCGGCTGGCGCGCCTGGGGTGGGCCCCCACCCGCACGTGGCGCGACGCGCTCGCGGACTTCTGGCGAGACTCGGCCCGGGCGGCATGAGCCTTTAAGGCAAGATTTCGCTTGCCTCTGCATTCGCCCCGAGGGGGGCGTTTGTTGCAGAGTCCTTGATGCCGGAATTCAGTGCCAACAGCGTCAGCGTATAGAAGCCTGCCTGACTCGGCAGTTTTTCGAGCGTCAGGATATATGCCTTGCCGCTACCAGTGAGCGTTACGGCACCAACGTACTGTTGGCCTGAAGAGGTCGTGAGCGCGGTCAAGGGAAGTGCGAATCCTGCTGAGCTCCCGCTGATCCGAAAATCATTGATGTCGACACCTGTCACGTCACGGTCGAACGTGATCGTCGCCTTCTTTTCCTCCTTGCTAAAAACGATGGTCGCCTTCGGTCCGCCGTCGACGAGCACCGTGGCAAATGATGACGGCGGCGTGAAGTTGACCGCAGCGTTGTTTCCAGCGGTATCGCGGATCGTCGCCGCGGAGGGAATCGTCAGGATCCCATCGAGGGCGACGCCGTCGGTGTCGAGCTGCCCTGCGGCGACAGTCGTGCGGAACTTGAGTTTCGTCGTACCACTGCCGCTTTGATACACCGCCTGCACGACGGCATCGCCGATCCGCACTCCGATCGACGGCCTGTCCCTGTCCCTTGTGCCGGCCACTACCGTCACCACTTCCGAGAACGTCGCCTCGAATTCAATCGCTTCGCCAAAGAGATACTTCTTGGGAGCAGGACCGGTGACCGAGAGGATCGACGGCACGGTGGTGTCGATCGTGAGATTCAGCGGCAGCGACGCGACGCCCGTGTTGCCCGCCCGGTCCGTCGCCTTCGTGGTGATCGCATACACCCCGTCCAAGAACGCCTTGTCCGCCGGCGTCAGGAACGTCCACCCCGT
>JBJSZP010000547.1:0-2954 GCA_046090365.1 Planctomycetia bacterium | reverse complement strand
GATCCGGCGGTCGAGGTCGCCGCGGTCGATGCTCGCGAGGCGGTCGAGGCTGAAGTCTTCGACCGTGAAGCTTGCCGTGATCACGCCGTAGGCCAGGGCTTCCTTGAGGGCCTGCGGATCGAAGCGGCCGAGGGCGGCGAGGTGGCCCATCATCCCGCCCGCGAAGCTGTCGCCGGCGCCCGTCGGATCGAGCACCTGCGGCGTCGGGTAGGCCGGCATGACGTACATCTCGTGGTCGCTGAAGAACATCGCCCCGTGCTCCCCCTTCTTGATGACGACGAACTTCGGGCCCATCTTGCGCACGGCGTGGCCGGCCCGCACGAGGTTTTCATCCTCGGCCAGGAGCTTGGCCTCGGAGTCGTTGAGCACCAGGCCGTCGATGCGGCGCAGCAATTCGCCGAGCTCGTCGCGCTGGATGTTGATCCACAGGTCCATCGTGTCGGCGACGGTGAGCTGCGCGTCCGGCACCTGGTCGAGCACCGAGAGCTGCGTCGTCGGCGACGAGTTGCCGAGGAACACGAACTTCGCCTCCTTGTGGCTGCCGTTGAGCTTGGGCCGGAACTCGCCGAAAACGTTGAGGTGCACCTCGAGCGTCTCGCGGTCGTTCATGTTGGGCAGGTAGCGGCCCCGCCAGCGAAACGTCTTGCCGCCGGGGATGACCTCGATGCCGGAGGTGTCGATGCCGCGGGCCGCGAGGAACCGCGTGTGCTCCGCCGGCCAGTCCTCCCCCACGGTGCCGAGCATCTTCACGGGCGAGAAGAAGCTCGCGGCGTAGGAAAAAAACACGCACGATCCGCCGAGCACGTCGTCGCGCTTGGCCGTGGGGGTCTCGACACAGTCGAGGGCGACGCTTCCGACGACGAGCAGGGGCATGGGTGGCCTTTCATGGCGGGAGGGAATCAACGAGATTATGGCGGTGATTCGGCGGATGGGAATCCCACCCAAGCCCAGCGGAGCCTTGATCATGCGCCCCACGATCCTGGTCGTGTTCCTCCTCGTGTCGTTTCCCCTCGCCGTGCGGGCCGACGATTGGCCGCAGTGGATGGGGCCCACGCGCGACAATGTGTGGCGCGAGGAGGGCGTGCTCGACGCGTTTCCGGCCGACGGCCCGCGCGTGCTGTGGCGGGTGCCGATCGCGGGCGGCTACGCCGGTCCCGCCGTCGCGGGCGGCCGCGTGTTCGTCACCGACTACGTGACCGATGCCGACGTGAAGATCGCCAACTTCGAGCGCAAGACATCTACCGGCACCGAGCGGGTGCTGTGCCTCGACGAGGCGACCGGCAAGGTGCTGTGGAAGCACGAGTATCCCGTCACCTACACGATCGCCTATCCGGCCGGCCCGCGGTGCACGCCCACGGTCGACGGCGACCGCGTCTACACGCTCGGCGCCGAGGGGGACCTGCTGTGCTTCGAGACGGCGACCGGAAAGATCCTCTGGTCGCGCGACCTGAAGAAAGACTATGCGACGAAGGCCGCGCTCTGGGGCTGGGCGAGCCACCCGCTCGTCGACGGCGAGCGGCTCGTGTGCATCGCCGGCACCGACGCAGCCCATGCCGTGGCCCTCGACACGCAGACGGGCCGCGAGATCTGGCGGGCCGGCAAGGCCCCCGAGCAGGGCTACGTGCCGCCATCGATCCTCGAGGCCGCGGGCGTGCGGCAGCTCGTGCTCGTGAAGCCCGACGGCGTGTATGCCGTCGAGCCCGAGACCGGCAAACTCCTCTGGGAGACGGCCTACGGTGCCGACAACGGCTCGATCATCATGACGCCCGTGCGCGTGGGCGACTATCTGTATATAGGCGGCTACCAGAACAAAAACCTGCTCCTCAAGCTGAAGGCCGACGTGCCGGGCGTCGAGGTCGTGTGGCGCAACAAGCCCAAGCAGGGGATCTCGGCCGTCAACGTGCAGCCCTTCGTGGCCGACGGGCTCGTGTACGGCTTCCACGAGAACGGCGAACTGCGGGCCATGCGGCTCCCGGACGGCGACTTCGCGTGGCGCGGCGGCGGCCCCCTCGGCGGTCGGCCGCAGGGCTCGGGCACCGCGTTCATCACCCGGCATCGCGACCGGTTCTTCCTGTTCACCGAGACGGGCGACCTCGTGATCGCAAAGCTCACGCCGGCCGGCTATGAGGAGCTCGGCCGGGCCCACCTCATCGAGCCGACGAACGTGGCCTTCGGGCGCCCCGTCGTATGGTGCCCACCGGCCTACGCAAACCGCTCGATCGTGGTGCGGAACGACACCGAGATCATCCGCGTGTCCCTCGCGAAGTGACCCCGTGGGACGGGCTTCAGCCTGACTCTGTCTCAACGCGCGCCGGCTCGGGACTGCCCACGCCCTCTCGCTTGACGTTCGCCTCAGCCCTCCAGGCTTCGGCTCTCTGCGTGTCCGCTTCGCTTTCGCCATCCATGGCTGCGCTCGCTCCCACAGCCCGCTCAAGGGCATGAGCAGCCCCGATCCTCCTCAACTGGAAAGGGGAGGATCGGGGTCGTCCCCTACCATTGAGACGGCGTATTTGACCAGCGCAGGCAGGAGGCCGGAGCGCAGGCGTGCGTTGGGCATGGATGAATGATCGAAGGTGAGAGTCCTTTATGGGGCCAGTTGGAGGCAACCAGAAGCCGGAGGCAGCTGCACGAGGCCGAGATGGACAGAGTCCATGCGAAGCCTTTCCCGCGAGGGCGTGTGGGATGGAAGCCCGAGGTGAACCGCAGCACCGAACGCAAGTGAACCCCCGTAAGGCCGGCCTGCCTGGGCAAGCGTGCGTCTCAACGCGACGCCCGATATCCAATCGTGGCAGGAAGGTGTTGGGGGCGGCGGCGACGGGAAGTCATTCATCCTTACCCCAAGAGATCTCCGTTGGTCCGGAGACGGTAGAACCCGAGAAGGCAACGACGAGGGTCTGAAGCCAACGGAGAAGTCGGATCGCCTCGTAGGAGCGATGAAGCCCGCGAAAGCGGAT
>JBJSZP010000546.1:0-1366 GCA_046090365.1 Planctomycetia bacterium | reverse complement strand
TGCCCCTACCATTGAGCCGGCGTGAGTCACCAGCGGAGCCATGGATGGCGCAGCGCAGCCGGAGTCGAGTGAACGGAGGCCTGGAGGGCCGCAGTGAACGTCCGGCGACAGGATATGGGGAGCCCGAAGCCGGTTGAGACGAGACAAGTTGAAGCGGCTCGACTCTGGCCTCGCTGGTGGCGAATGCGTAGAACAACGCCCATGTCGGATGCCGTCGTCGAAACGAATCTGCCGCTGGGAAAGCCCTTTCGCGGGAAGGTGCGCGACTGCTATCGCTTCAGGTCGGATCGTCACGGCGACGCGATGCTGATCGTGAGCACCGACCGGATCAGCGCGTTCGACTGGATCCTGCCCACGCCGATCCCCGACAAGGGAAAGGTGCTCACGGCGATCTCGGCCTTCTGGTTCGACCTGCTCTCGCGCGGTCCCGCCCCGATCGCGCACCACCTGATCACGACCGACGTCGAAGCGATGGGGCTGCCGGCCGAGATCGATCGCACCCCGCTCCGCGGCCGCACGATGCTCGTGCGCGTCGCCGACGTGATCCCCTTCGAGTGCGTCGTGCGCGGCTGGCTCGCCGGCTCCGGACTCGCCGAATACCGGAAGGCCGGCACCGTGTGCGGCGTCGCGCTGCCGCCCGGGCTCGTGCCGGGGGCGAGGCTTCCGGAGCCGATCTTCACGCCGGCCACGAAGGCCGCGAGCGGCCACGACGAGAACGTGTCGTTCGAGGTGATGGCCGGGAGGATCGGCGCCGACCAGGCCGCCACGCTCCGCGATCGGAGCCTCGCCGTGTATGCGCGGGGCGCCGAGCATGCCGCCGCGCGGGGCATCATCCTCGCCGACACGAAGTTTGAGTGGGGCCGCGCGGCCGACGGCGCGCTGCTGCTCGTCGACGAGGTGCTCACGCCCGACAGTTCGCGGTTCTGGCCGGCCGACGCGGCCGGCGGTGGCCGCGTGCCCGATTCGTTCGACAAGCAGTTCGTGCGCGACTGGCTCGAGGCGAGCGGCTGGGACAAGGCAAGCCCACCCCCCGCCCTGCCCGCCGACGTCGTGGCCAAGACCCGCGCCAAATACCTCGAAGCCTGCCGACTGCTCACAGGCAGCACACCCGTCGCGTAATTGGCCGAAGGGGCATTTTTCCGATTGTCTCTTGAGCTACCCGATGCAGGAATCGGGGAGGCTCGGGGTTGCCCTTCCTCACCCTCTCCCTCTGGGAGAGGGCGGGGGTGAGGGTACTTTCGTCGCGCCGCGAAAGGCACCCTCACCCGGCCTGCGGCCGGCCTCTCCCAGAGGGAGAGGGTGAGGAAGGGCAACCCCGAGCCTCCCCGATTCCTGCATCGGGTAGCTCAAGAGACAATCGGAAAAA
>JBJSZP010000545.1:0-849 GCA_046090365.1 Planctomycetia bacterium | reverse complement strand
CCTCTCGCGGCCGGCCGAGGTGCCGGCCACGGCGGTCGCCCTACCGCCCGTGAAAGAGGAGGTGCTCGACCGGCTCGCCGCCGGCAAGCGCCGGATCCGCCTGCGCGGCTGGCTCGGCCTCGCCGCCGGCTGGGCCCTCGGCACGGCGGGCACGATCGCCGTCTGGCGTCGCGGCCGCCGCTCGCCCCACGTGGTCGCCCAGTGCGGCATCTCGCGCACGTTCCAGAACATCCGTCTGTTCTCCAACATGACCGTGCTCGAGAACGTGCTCGTGGGCCTCGACCGCACGATCCCCGGCGGTGTCGCCGCGATGCTCTTCAAGACACCCGCCAACCGCCGGGCCGAGAGCGACGCCACGCGGCGGGCGGTCGAGGCGCTCGAGTTCGTGGGGCTCGCGGCCGATGCCAACCGGATCGCAGGCCAGCTGCCATACGGCGACCAGCGGCGGCTCGAGATCGCCCGGGCCCTCGCCACCGGCGCCACGCTGCTTTTGCTCGACGAGCCAGCTGCCGGGATGAACCCCGCCGAGACGGCCGATCTCGCGGCCCTCGTGGAGCGGATCCGGGCGCGGGGCGTGACGGTGCTTCTCATCGAGCATCACATGAACGTGGTGATGCGGATCAGCGATCGCGTGGCCGTGCTCGACCACGGCGTGAAGATCGCCGAGGGCACGCCCGCCGAGGTGCGGCGCGACGAGAAGGTGATCGAGGCGTATCTCGGGAGCGACGCCTAGCCATGCACCTCCTGGAGGTCGATCAGCTCGAGGCGGGATACGGGCCGATCCGGGCGCTCGACGGCGTGTCGCTCGGGGTCGACGAGGGGGAGCTCGTGGCGATCATCGGCGCCAAC
>JBJSZP010000544.1:0-2166 GCA_046090365.1 Planctomycetia bacterium | reverse complement strand
CCGAAGCCTCCTCAACTGGAAAGGGGAGGCGAGGGGTTGCCCCTACCATTGAGCCGGCGTGAGTCACCAGCGGAGCCATGGATGGCGCAGCGCCTGTGACTCCGAGCGAACGGAGCCCAGGGATGGGCGCAGTGAGCGTCCTGCGACGGGATACGGGGAGCCCGAAGCCGGCGCGTCTGAGTAGACGCAAAGCAACTCGCGTATAATTCAGCGACGCGAAAGGAGGGCTCATGCCTATCAAGCTGCGGTCGGTGTTCGACACGGGGATCGGCATCGGGCCCGATGGACGGCCGCCCGTGAACACGGAGCGAAGCGTGACGGCGCTGTCGATCGGGCAGTACCTGATCCGCCGGCTCTCCGACTACGGGATCCGGCACGTGTTCGGGCTGCCGGGCGACTACGTGCTTTCGTTCTACAGCATGCTCGAGCACAGCCCGCTCGACCTCGTGAACTGCACCCGCGAGGACTGCGCCGGGTTCGCGGCCGACGCCTATGCACGCGTCAACGGCATGGGCGCGGTGTGCGTGACGTATGGCGTGGGCGGCCTGAGCCTCGCCAATTCGATCGCCGGGGCCTACGCCGAGAAGAGCCCCGTCGTGCTGATCTCGGGCGCGCCCGGGATCCGCGAGCGGGTGAACGATCCGCTCCTCCACCACCGCGTCCGCGAGTGGCACACCCAGCTCGATGTGTTCGAGCGGATCTGTGCCGCCAGCCGCGAGATCGTCGATCCCGCCACGGCGTTTCGCGACATCGACCACCTGCTCGACACGGCGCATCGGCTCAAGCGGCCGGTGTACATCGAGCTGCCGCGCGACATGGTGGGCGTGGTGCCCGACCAGATCCGGCCCTACGCCGCCCCGCAGGTGAAGAGCGACCCGAGCGCGCTCGCCGAGGCGGTGAAGGAGTCCGTGGCGCGGATCGAGAAGGCGAAGCGGCCGGTGATCATCGCGGGCATCGAGTTGCATCGCCACAAGCTCCAGGAGGAGGTGGTGAAGCTGGCCGAGACGTCGGGAATCGCGATCGCCTCGACGCTCCTCGCCAAGAGCGTGGTCAGCGAGGTGCATCCGCTGTACATCGGGCTCTACGAAGGGGCGCTCGGCCGCGAGGACGTGACGCGGTTCGTCGAGGAAAGCGACTGCGTGATCCTGTTGGGGACGCTGCTCACCGACCTCGACCTCGGCATCTTCACGGCCAAGCTCGATGCGTCGAAGAGCATCTACGCCACCACGCACGAGCTGCGGATCAGCCACCACCACTTCCACCACGTGCTCCTCGAGGATTTCCTCCGGGCCCTCGTGGCCGCGAAGCCGAAGGCGGCGCAGCGCCCGCTGCCCCCGGGGCCCGCGGCGGCCCAGGCCGCCTTCACGCTCGCCCCCGACGCCCCGATCACGACCACGCGGCTCGTCCGGCGGCTCGACGAGTCGCTCGACGACAAGACGATCGTGGTGGCCGACGTGGGCGACGCCCTGTTCGCCTCGAGCGAGCTCGTGATCCGCGGCCAGACGGAGTTCCTCTCCCCCGCCTACTACACGTCGATGGGTTTCGCCGTGCCGGCCGCCCTCGGGGCGAAGATGGCCCAGCCGGACCACCGCGTGGTCGTGCTCGTGGGCGACGGCGCCTTCCAGATGACGGGCATGGAGCTCTCCACGATCGTGCGCCGCGGGCTGCCCGTCGTGGTGATCGTGCTCGACAACAAGGGCTACGGCACCGAGCGGGTGATCCACGAGGGCAGTTTCAACGACATCAACCCCTGGCGCTACGAGCTCCTCCCGCAGGTGCTCGGCGGCGGCACGGGCTACGAGGTGCGCACCGAGGGAGAATTCGACGCCGCCCTCGCGCAGGCCCTGGCCGACGACAAGGCCATGAGCCTGATCCGCGTCCACATCGGCGTCGACGACCGGAGCGTGACGCTCGACCGGATCGGCAAGGGCCTCGCCCAGCGGCTGAAGCACTGACGCCGCTGCGGGGCCCGATCGGCGCCACACCGTCCCGTAGGACAGGCTTCAGCCGGTCAGTACCCCAATGGGTGGGCGCCGGCTTCGGGCTCCCCGAATCCCATCGCCGGACGCTCGCTGCGGGCCTCCAGCCCTCCGCTCGCTCGACTCCGGCTGCGCTGGGACCCCCCGGGATGAGCGTTTCCCCATCAAACGATCCCAAGGGAAAGGG
>JBJSZP010000543.1:0-1614 GCA_046090365.1 Planctomycetia bacterium | reverse complement strand
TTCACCGCCGCCCTCGCCGGCGGCATGGAGCGGGAGGCGGCGGCCCGCCACGCCTGGCACGTCGGCATGTGCTCGATCGTGGCCAGCGGCGTGTTCAAGATGGCCTGTGCCTTCTTCGCCGGATCGGTCCGCCGGATCGTGCCACGGGCCGGCCTGCTCGGCAGCCTCACGGCGATCGCGCTGGCACTGATCACGTTCCTGCCACTGCTCGAAATCTTCTCGTCGCCCGTCGTCGGCCTCGTGTCGATGGGCATCGTGCTCGCCGCGCTCACCGCCCGCATCCCCTTCCCGGGCCGCGTGCCCGGCGCGCTTGCCGCCCTCCTCGTGGGCGGCCTGCTCCACGTGGCCGGCTCGTCAACCGGCCTGATCCATGCCGACGGCGGCCACGCCGCCTTCGACCCGCGGGCCGCCCTCTGGCCCGTCGAATGGCTCTCGGCCCTCCGCTTCGAATGGCTCGAGGCCTGGCCCGACACGGTGAAGTATCTGCCGATCGTGATCCCGTTCGCGCTCGGCACCGTCGTGGGCGGCATCGACTGCACCGAGAGCGCGGCGGCCGCCGGCGACGAATACCACACGGGCAGCATCATCGGCGTCGAGGCGATCGCCACGATCGTGGCCGGCGCCTGCGGCGGCGTGATCCAGACCACGCCCTACATCGGCCATCCCGCCTACAAGGCGATGGGCGGCCGCGCCGCCTACACGCTCGCGACGGCCCTCGTGATCGGCACGGCCGGCCTCACGGGCACCTTCGCCTACCTCTACCAGGCGATCCCCGGCCCGGCGATCCTCCCGATCCTCGTGTTCATCGGCCTCGAGATCACGGCCCAGAGTTTTCACGCCACGCCGCAGCGGCACTACCCGGCAGTGGCGATCGCCTGCGTGCCCGCGCTCGCCGCAATGGCGACGATCCAGGCCGACAAACTCCTCGCCACCGGCGCGAAGCCCTCCGTCGACCTCGCCCGCGAACTGTTCTCGATGCGGCTGCTCTCTTCCGGCTTCATCGTCACGAGCCTCGTCTGGGCCGGCCTCGTCGCCGCCCTCATCGACCGCCGCCTCTTCCAGGCCGCCGGCTGGGCGCTCGCGGCCGCCGCCCTCACGCTGTTCGGCATCATCCACTCCCCCTTCGCCGACGGCCGCCTCGTGGCCCCGTGGGCGATCGGCCCGCTCCCGCCCGAAGCGGCCGGCCGCGGCCCGCTCGAACTCGCCGCCGCCTACGGCCTGCTCGCGCTCCTCTTCGCCGGCTGGCACGCGTGGCTCGGCACGCGCCCGTCTGACGCAGCCTAATCGTCGACTCGCCCAATCCGGCTTCGGGCTCCCCGTATCCCCTCGCCGGACGTTCGCCTTCGCCCTCCAGGCTACGGCTCACTCGGATTTGCCTGCGCTGCGCCATCCATGGCTCCGCTGGTCAAATACGCCGTCTCAGGGACACGGGGAGCCCGAAGCCTCCTCAACTCAATCAGGAAGTGGGAGGCTCGGGGCTGCTCATGCCCTCGAGCGGGCTATGGGAGCGAGCGCAGCCATGGATGGCGAAGCGAAGCGGACATGCAGAGAGCCGAAGCCTGGAGGGCTGAGGCGAACGTCCGGCGAGAGGGTCTGGGCAGTCACGAGCCGGCG
>JBJSZP010000542.1:0-1043 GCA_046090365.1 Planctomycetia bacterium | reverse complement strand
CTATCCCGGCCCCGTGGAGAAGGGCCGCACGATCCGCGGGCTCGACGCGGCGGCAGCGATCCCGGGCGTGCAGGTGTTTCATGCGGCGACGAAACTCGCGGCCGACGGCAGCGTGGTGAGCGACGGCGGCCGCACGCTCGCCGTCACGGCGGTGGGCGACTCGCTCGCGCGGGCCAAGCTGCTCGCCTACTCCGGCGTCAAGGAGATCCGCTGGCCGGGCGCCTGGTGCCGCAAGGACATCTCCGACAAGGCGGCCGCGTTTGAAGTCGCCGCGGCAGCCCGCGCCCCGGCCGCCGCGGGCAGCACGGACGGAGCGCCCGCATGAAGCTCCGCGTCGGCATCGTCGGCCTCGGGAGCCAGTGGGACACGCGGTATCTGCCCGCGCTGCGGTCGCTCGCCGATCGCTACGAGGTGCGCGGCGTGTGCGAGCAGGTGTCGCACCTCGCGAAGCGGGCGGCCGCGGAACTCGGCACCGTGGCCGTGGACGGCTACCGGGCCCTCGCCGCCCGCGACGACATCGACGCCGTCCTCTATCTCTCGGACCAGTGGTATGGCACGGCGCCGATCCTCGCCGCCTGCGACTTCGGCAAGGCCGTGTACTCCGCGATCTCGTTTCCGGTCGACCCCGACGAGGCCCGCCTGCTCCGCAGCCGCGTCGAGGAGTCGGGGATCGCCTTCATGGCCGAACTCCCGCGGCGCTATGCCCCGGCCACCCTCCGGCTCAAGGAACTCATCGCCACGCGGCTCGGCGGCCCGCGGATGCTGTTCTGCCACCGCCGCGTGCCCCTCTCGCAGGCCCCGCTCAGCCCGCCGCCGCGCGACCGCGCGAGCGAGGCCCGCGACCTGATGGAACTCGTCGACTGGTGCCGCTACGTGGCAGGCATGGAGCCGACGAGCGTGGTGGCCGTGCGGCACGCCGAGGTGCCGGGGGGCGAGACCGACGACTACCAGATGATGAGCCTCGACTTCTCGCAGACGGGGCGGCCCGGCGACGGCGCCATCGCCCAGGTGAGCTGCGGCTACTACATGCCGAAGCAGTGGGA
>JBJSZP010000541.1:0-9391 GCA_046090365.1 Planctomycetia bacterium | reverse complement strand
CTGCGCTTGCCTACATACGCCTGCTCCGGGACACGGGGAGCCCGAAGCCTCCTCAACTGGAAAGGGGGAGGCTCGGGGCTGCCCATGCCCTCGAGCGGGCTGTGGGAGCGAGCGCAGCCATGGATGGCGAAAGCGAAGCGGACACGCAGAGAGCCGAGGCCGGGAGGGCCGAGGCGAACGTCCGGCGAGAGGGTCTGGGCAGTCACGAGCCGGCGAGCACTGAGAAGAGACAGGCTGAAGCCTGTCCTCCATGGGTCAGCAGAAGTCGCGGGACATGCGCGGGAGGGCGGTGGTGGCGGAGGTCTCAGGGCGGAGGGTGGCGGCGGATTCGAGATGCGTGCTCACCACGTGCACCACCGCGCCCCGCCGCTGGATCCGGCCGTGCACCATGAGCACGGCCGCGCGGCGGGCGGCCAGGTCGGCCGCCGCCCACACATGCGGATGCACGACGATGTTCGCGGCGCCGGTCTCGTCTTCGATCGTGAGGAAGATCATGCCCTTCGCCGTGGCCGGCCGCTGCCGTGTGAGCACGATGCCGGCCAGTTGCACGCGGCGGCCCTCCGGCAGCCCGACCGCCTCGGCGACGGTCGCCGCGCCGCGGGCGGAGAGCCAGTCGCGGTCGAACTGGAGCGGGTGGGCCGTGAGCGACAGGCCCGCCGTGCGGTAGTCGGCCACCACTTCCTCCTCGGCCGAGAGGGCCGGCAGGAAATCGTCGCCGTCTTCGTCCTCGTCGTCGTCGAGGCCGTCGAGCAATGGCCGGGTATCGGGCCGCTCCAGGCAGCGCATCGCCTCCCACACCGCCCGCCGGCGGTCGAGGCCGAGCGAAGTGAACGCGCCGGCGCGGGCCAGATGCAACAGGGCGTCGCGGTCGAGCGCGGCGCGGCGGGCGAGCTCTCGCGGCAGCTGGAAGGGGCCGGCGCGGCGGGCCGCCTCGATCCGCCGGCCCGCCGCCTCGCCCAGGCCATACACCTGCTCGAGCCCCAGGCGGATCGCCGGTGGCATCTGCCGATCGGCCTTCGAACGCACTTCGAGCGTTGCATGCCAGCGGCTCGCGTTGACGTCGACGGGGAGCACCCTCACGCCGTGCGCCTTCGCGTCGCGGACGAGCTGCGCGGGGGCGTAAAACCCCATCGGCTGGCTGCCGAGCAGGGCAGCGGTGAAGGCGGCCGGGTGGTGGCACTTGAGCCAGGCCGACACATACACGAGCAATGCGAAGCTCGCCGCGTGCGACTCGGGGAAGCCGTATTCACCGAAGCCGCGGATCTGCCCGAACACCTGCTCTGCGAACTGCTGCGACAGGCCCCGCGCGAGCATGCCGTCGATCAGCTTGCGGCGAAACTCCTCGATCAGCCCCGGCCGCCGCCAGGCCCCCATCGCCCGCCGCAATTGATCGGCCTCGCCCGGCGTGAAGCCGGCCGCCACCACCGCCAGCCGCATCGCCTGCTCCTGAAACAGTGGCACCCCGAGCGTCTTCTCGAGCACCGCGCGGATCTCGTCGTTGGGATACGTGACCGGATCCTCCCCCGCGCGCCGCCGCAGATACGGGTGCACCATGTCGCCCTGGATCGGCCCCGGCCGCACGATCGCCACTTCGATCACGAGGTCGTAGAAGCAACGCGGCCGGAGCCTCGGCAGCATGCTCATCTGCGCGCGGCTCTCGATCTGAAACACGCCCACCGTGTCGGCGCGCGAGATCATCTCGTAGACGGCCGGATCCTCCGCCGGCACTGTGGCCAGCGTGAGCCGCGGCCCCCCGGCCCCGGCCACGAGGTCGAACGCCCGGTGGATCGCTGACAGCATGCCGAGGGCCAGGCAGTCGACCTTGAGGATGCCGAGCTCGTCGAGGTCGTTCTTGTCCCACTGCACGATCGTGCGGCCGTCCATCGTGGCCGGCTGGATCGGCACGAGGTCGCACAGATCGCCGCGGGTCATCACCATCCCGCCGACGTGCTGGCCGAGATGCCGGGGAAAGCCGACGAGGCTGCCGACGAGCGCCGCGAGCCTCGTGCACGCATCGCTCGCGGGGTCGAGCCCCGCCTCGGCCAGCCTCGTCGGCAGATCCTCCACGCCGTCGCCCACGTCGAGCGCGGCGGCGATCCGGTCGACGCGGTCGAGCGAAAATCCCAGCGCCTTGGCCACGTCGCGCACGGCCGACCGGAGGCGATACGAGATCACCTCGGCCGTCATCGCCGCCCGCCCGCGGCCGTAGGTGGCATAGATGTATTGGATCACCTCCTCGCGGCGGTCGTGCTCGAAGTCGATGTCGATGTCGGGCGCCTCGCGCCGCTCGCGGCTCACGAACCGCTCGAAGAGCACGTTCATCCGTGCGGGGTCGACCGACGTGATGCCCAGGCAGTAGCAGACGGCCGAGTTGGCCGCCGAGCCCCGGCCCTGGCAGAGGATGCCGCGGCGGCGGGCGAACCGCACGATGTCGAACACGGTGAGGAAGTAGGCCTCGTAGCCGAGCTCGGCGACGAGCGAAAGCTCGTGGGCGACGAGCTCGCGAACCTTCTCCGGGACGCCGTCGGGATACCGCCGGGCCGCCCCCTTCCAGGCGAGGTGGGCGAGGTGCTCGCGGGCCGTGCGGCCCGCCGGCACCGTGGCTTCGGGATACTCATACTTCAGCTCGTCGAGCGAGAACGTGCACCGCCCGGCAATCTCGACGGTGCGCTCGAGGGCACCGGGCAGGGCCGCGAACCGTGCGGCGATCCGCCGGCGCTCGTGCAGGTGCCGCTCGCCGTTGGGGAGCAGCTGGCCGCGGATCGCATCCACCGTGCTCCCCAGCCGCACGGCCGTGAGCACGTCGGCCAGCGCGAGGCGGGCCCGCTCGTGGTAGCGCACGTCGCCGGCCGCCGCCACGGGCACGCCGGCCAGCCGGGCCACGCGGGCAAACTCCCGCAGTCGGTCATCGTCGTCCCCTTCGAGGGCCACCTCGGCCAGCGCCCAGAGCCGGTCGTCGAACACGCTTCGCCAGTGGGCGAGGTGCTCGACCGGCTCCGCGATCTCGGCCAGCGGCACGCCCGCCAGCAGGCCGCCTGAATGGGCCGCGATGTCGTCGAAGGCGAGGATACACCGCCCCGCCTCGCCCGCGCGCGTGCCTCCGGCCTCGGCGGCGCGGGCATACCCCGCGGTGAGCAGCCGGCAGAGGTTCGTGTAGCCCGTGCGGTCGGCCGCCCACACGACCAGCGGCGCCGCATCGCACGGCTCGAGGTGCGCCCCGACCACGAGCTTCAGCCCCGCCTGCTTCGCGGCGCCATGCGCCCGCACGATGCCGGCGAGCGTGCTGCGATCGGTGATCGCCAGCGCCTCGTAGCCGAGCGCGGCGGCCGCGTGCACGAGCTCGTCGGGATGCGATGCGCCGCGGAGAAAGGAAAAGTTGCTCGTGCAGTGCAGTTCGGCGTAGCGCGGTTCCATCAGGCAAACACTCCGTGCAGAAACCAGGCTCCGTCCTTGAGCCTGCGGAAGACCCACAATCGCTCCCCTGAGCGCGTCTCGACGACGTAGTAGTCGCGGCGCACGATCGGCCCGCGCCACCAGGCCGTCTCGATCCGCTCCGGCCCGTGGGCCGCGACCACCTCATGGGCCTCGCCGGCATGCCGAAACCGCACCGGCGGCCGCCCGGCATCGACCACGTCGGGCACGATCGCCAGCACCTCGAGCGGCACGGGCCGGGGCAGAAGCCAGGTCGGCCGGCGTTCCGCCGGCGCGAGAATTCGCCCCTGCGACGATGCCGCCCCCGAGCCGGAGCGAGACGGCATCGACACGCGCTCGGGCGCGGCCGTCGGCGGCACGCCCACCCAGGCGTGCTCGGGCTGCGCATCGCTCACGATCCGCGGCTCGAACACGGCCTTCGCTCCGAGCCGGCCAGCGAGCCTGTCGAACAGCATCCCCACCTCGGCCGCGGCCGACTCGCTCTTCCCGGAGAACAGCGTGCGCTGCCGGCATACGGCCGGCGCGGCCGCCACCACCTCCACGGCCACGCCTTCGAGCTCCCGCGGCAGCCGCACCCGCGCCAGCCGCAGCCGCACGAGATCGACGACATGCCGCACGACGACCGACGGCCGGTAGAGCCCCACGTCGATCACGACCGGAGGGCAGGGCTCCTTTCCACCAGCGCTCCCCGCGGGCTCGAACCGCACCTGCAGGGAGGTGATCCCGTCGCCCCGTGCGGCCAGCGGCCCCACGCACTGCCCCACGAGCCGCTCGAGGATGGCCGCGATCGCGTCCTCGCCCAGTTCGCGCAGCGACACCGGCACATCGAAGGCATGCATCGCCCGCGGCAGCTCCTCGCCGAACGTCGCTGCGAGCGGCTCGGCCCTCGCGCCCGTGAACTGTGCGACCCGCACCGCGAGCGCGGGAGGAAACCGGGAGGCGAGGCTCTTGCGCGACACCTTGAGGATGCCGCCGATCGAATCGATGCCCACTTCGCCCAGGGCCGCGAGCACACCGGCCTCGAGCCTGAGCGCCCCGGCCGGCAAGTCTGCGAGCGCCGCGGCCTGCTCCCCCGGCGGCACGACGGCAAACCGCCGGCGCCGGTGAAATGGCGGCGCATGGCGCCGGTCGAGCGCCGCGGTGTGATGGGCGGCGGCCCACGCCGCCCCGACGGTGTCGGCGATGGCGACCCGCGCATGGAGGCCGCGGGAGGCGAGCGTCCACGCGGCCGTGCGCACGAGCAGCGCCTCGCCGCCGAAGAAGCCCGCCGTGCCCGTCACGTCGACGTGGATGCACTCGGGCCGTTCATCATCCTCGAGCGCCACGATCGGGCCGAACCGCCGGCTGTGGCGGGCGAGCCGCTCGAGCGCCGCCCGATCGGCGGCGGGGTCGTCGTGCTCGATCTCGGCCGCATGGCAGGCCCGCGAGCCATGCGCGAGGGCGAGCACGGCCATCCCTTCGGCGAGCGACATGCCCGGCGGAATCCGCGGCACCGTCGGCCGCTCACGGCCCTGCGGCGATTCGGCCTGCGGCGGCAGCGCCCAGGCCCACGACACGATCGTCATCACGCCGCGCCGCTCCCGCCGGCAGACGAACACGGGCGCCTTGCGCAGGGCGGGGTTTTCGAGGAGGCGCCGCTGCACGGGCCAGCGGGGCAGCCAGATCGTCATGACGCGCGGCATGCCATCCGCTCCCGTTCGAGGATGCGCGGCGCGGCCGGCTCCGGCGGAGCACCGGCGGCACAGCCGCGCACGAGATCGAGGCCGACGTCGACCGACCGCTCCTGGAGATGCGCCTCGCCGGCCCACGGACCACCCACGAGCGACAGCCGCAGCCGGCGCACGGCCAGGCCGCCTCCCGGCTGCGCCGCCACGGCGATCCGCGCTTCCGCCCAACTCGGTTCGCGGCCGGTGGCGAGCGGCCGCACGAACAGGCCCACCGCGAGGCTTGCCCGCGCCGCCAACTGCCAGCGCCGCATGGCCGTGGCATGAATGCGGGCCGGCCAGGCGAGCACCGCCGCCACGCCCCGGCAGCGCAGCGCCTGATCGATCGCCCACACCTCGTCGGCATCGTGGGCCGGTCGGGCCACGACGAGCCGGGGAACCTGTCGCCCGGCGCCCCTGGCACGCTCGAGCCAGCCCAGCACCGCCGGCGGATAGAACCGCCCCTTGCGGTCGACGACGACGATGGCCGAGCCCGTCGTGCCGCCCTCGCGATCGGCGGCCTCGGCCAGCCGGCAGGCCACCGCCGCAGCAAGCGCGGCCGCCCCCGATGCCTCGCTGTGGCAGAGCCACTCGACGAGGCTGCCGCGGCGCACGCCGCCGGCCGGCAGGAGCCGGTCGAGCGGAGCGAATCCGGTCGGCACCGCCTCCGTCCGCCAGTCGATCGACAAACCGGCAAATCCACCCGCCTGCAACAGTTTTTCAAGCGGCCCACTCGTGACCACGGCCAGGCCTCCGGGCTCTCAATGTATGCCCGTACACTATACAGGAGTATATGCATGCGTCAAGCGGCCCGGCCGGCCGCGGCCGGCGCCGCTTGAGCAGGCACTGCTGACCGACCTATCCTGTTCACAGATGTCCGCCCTCGCAGTTCTTGTGGTGCTCTTCGTCGCCGATGGCCTCTCCCTGCGGCCGGGCGATCACGCGCGCGCTCTCGAGGTCGACGGGCAGCGGCCGACTCGAGCGGATGCGGACCTTCCACGCGGGACATCGAGGCCAACGACCTGATGTGGGAGTTTTTCGAGAAGCACCCCATGCCGGCCATGCCATGACGTTTTGCCTCGGCCCGCGACGCCCATGAAGCCGATTTCGCTGCTCCTGGCCATGCTCGCCCTCGCCGGCCGCCAGGCCACTGCGGCCGAGCCCGCCTTCCCGGCGACGCTCGATGCCTTCGCGCGGGACTGCTCCCCGCCCGTCGCCACCCGGCTCGAAGCGACGCCCAAGCACTACCGGCAAATCGAGCCGTCGCTGTTCCACCTCGCCAAGGCCCATGCCGAGCGGATCGCATCCCTGCCCCGCGAAGAACAGACCGACCTGCTCACGAACCTGGCCCGCTTCATCGATGCGAAGCGCACCGCAGCCGGCGACGTCGCCGTGATCGCCCCGGGCCGGCCCCTCGTGGGCCTGCTCGATCCCGACCGGGGCCTCGACCCCAAGGAGATCACGGCCCTCGCCTCGGCCTTTGACACGACGGCGACGGTGCACAAGAAGGACGAGCCGGGAGAGACGATCGAGACGGTGGCCGACGACTTTCTCGCCGCCGTCACCGCCACCGCAGCCGCCGACACACCCGCCACGATCGTGGTGCTCGGCCACGGCCTGCCAACGCAGATCCAGAGCTACGCGATCCCCTGCGAGCAGCTTGCCGACGCCCTGCTCGACGGTGCCGCCCGCCGGGCCGCCGGCGACACACCTCTCGATCTCAGCCACCTCGTGCTCGTGTTCGACGATTGCTACAGCGCCGACTTCTCGCTCAATCTCGCGGCCGCCCTGGAACGCGGCTGCCGGGAACGTGGCCGTGGGCTCGCCTCGCTGCCGTTCCTGATCGCAGGCACCAACCGCGACTGCGTCGGGCACGCTGACTTCGGCGAGAAGTTCGTGCCCCACTTCTGGCGCGACGTGATCGAGCTGTTCTACATCCGCCGCCCCCGGCCCCGGCAGGTGACGCTCCGCGATTTCTTCGAGAAGGTGGACAACATGATGTATGGCTATGGCCGCGCGACCGCCGTCGCCCGCGACGGCACGGTGACCTACCGGCTCGTCGATCCCGCCCTGTGCCAGGATCCCGTCGTCTTCGTGCCGCTCGACGACTCTGACCTCGCGAGCTTGCGCAAAATCCTGGGCCTCCCTGCCGACGCCCCTCTGCCGCGGATCCTGGACATCGGGTGACGCGTCACGCTGGCTCGCTTACTCGCTGAAGCCGGCTCTCCTCGCGAAATCCGGCGTCCGAGCCGGCGGCACAATGCTCCGTCGCCGAGGGCGATCGCTAGTCCATTCTCAGCTGTGATGGTGCGCCCTGAGTAAGCCGCGTATCTGCCCGTCGGCTCCTCCGCATTGCACCGACCGTCTCTGCCGCCTCCCCCTTTTCCAGTTGAGGAGGCTTCGGGCTCCCCGTGTCCCAGGAGCAGGCGTATGCAGACAAGCGCAGCCATGGATGGCGAAGCGCAGTCGGAGTCGAGTGAGCGGAGGCCTGGAGGGCCGCAGCGAACGTCCGGCGACGGGATATGGGGAGCCCGAAGCCGGCGCGCGTCAACCAGCCGAACGTCAAGCGAGCGCATCCGGGCAGTCACGAGCCGGCGCGCTGCGACAGGCCCAACACCCGTCCTACCGATCGCCGGGGAGGACGAGGGCCGGGGGCACGCGGAGGATCAGGCGGTAGAGGGCCGGCAGGATGAAGAGCGTGAACAGCGTGCTCGTGATCACGCCGCCGATCACCACCGTGGCGAGCGGCCGCTGCACCTCGGCACCCGTGCCCTCCGAGATCGCCATCGGGATGAAGCCCAGGCTCGCCACGAGCGCCGTCATGATGATCGTACGGAGAGAGGCGGAGGCCGTCTCCTCGATGGCGACGTCGCGGGCCGTGCCGCGGGCGAGCCGCTCGCGGAGGGCGCTCGCCACCACCATGCCGGCGAGCACCGACACGCCCGAGAGCGTGATGAAGCCCACGGCCGCCGAGATCGAGAGCGGCATGCCGCGGAGGGCGAGCGCCCAGATGCCCCCCACGCAGGCGAACGGCACGCTCACGAAGAGGAGGAGCGTGTCGGCGATGTTGCGGTAGGTGAGATAGAGGAGGGCGATGATCAGCAGCAGGGCGAGCGGCACGACGATCATCAGCCGCTTCTGGGCCCGCTGCATGTTCTCGAACTGCCCGCCCCACTCGAGGCGGAACTTGCCGGCCGGGAGTTCGACGCGGTCGGCGATTTGAGCCTGGGCGTCGGCCACGAAGCCGCCCACGTCGCGGCCGCGCACGTTGCACTGCACCACGACCCGCCGCTCGCTCCACTCGCGGGTCACGAATTTGGGCCCCAGGATGGTCTCGATCGTGGCGATCCGCTCGAGCGGCACGCTCTCGCCAGCCGGCCCGCGCACGGGAATGTCGGCGAGTGCGGCCGGGCCGCTGCGCAGGCCGTCGGGCAGCCGCACGACGATCGGAAACCGCAGCTGGCCCTCCACGATCTGGCCCACGGCCTTGCCCCCCACGCTCTCCACGATGTCGAGCACGGCCTGGGCCGAGATGCCGTAGCGGGCGATCTCGTCCTGCTTGACCGCCACTTTCAGGATCGGCTGGCCGGCGACCTGCTCGACGGCCACGTCGGCCCCGCCGGGCACGCTCCGGAGGACGGCCGCGACGGCGTTGGCCTTCTGCACGAGCTGTTCGAGATCTTCGCCGAACACCTTCACGGCGATATCGGCCCGCACGCCCGACACCATCTCGTTGATCCGCTGCTCGATCGGCTGCGTGAACCAGATGGTGTCGGGCGTGCGGGCCGACATCGCCGTGAAGGTGTTCGGCGAGGATCTCGAGCAGCTCATGCAGAAGGCCAACGCGGTCGCGGCCGTCCTCCGGAGCGTGCCGGGCGGAGCCGATGTGGCCGTGGAGCAGGTCGCCGGCCAGCCGATCCTGAAAGTGGCCGTGAAGCAGGACGAGATCGCCCGCTACGGCATCTCAGCCCAGGCCGTGCTCGACATCGTGGAGAGCGTGGGCGGCAAGGCCGTCGGCCAGATCGTGGAGGGGCAGCTGCGGTTTCCGATCGTCGTGCGGCTGCCCGACGGCCTCCGCAGCGGGCCGGCCGCGCTCGCCGACATCCCGGTGCGCGGGCCGGCGGGCGAGAGCGTGCCGCTCGAGCGGATCGCCACGATCGAGACGATCCTGGGGCCGAAATTCGTGACCAGAGAGTGGAGCGAGCGACGGGTCGTCGTGCAGTGCAACGTGCGCGGTCGCGACGTGGGCGGCTTCG
>JBJSZP010000540.1:0-6618 GCA_046090365.1 Planctomycetia bacterium | reverse complement strand
GAATTGGGCACGATGAGCGCGATGTCGGCCCGATCGGCCCGCAGCCGCCGCGCGACCGCGCGAAACCGCCGCGCCGGATCCTTGCTCCGCCGGTCGTAGAACACCATCCCGTCGAGCCACGGCGTGCCCTCGAGCAGTTCGGCGAACATCGGCTTGAGCACGCCCGTGATCCGGGCCCGGTCGCCAAAATGCCCGCGCACGGCGCGGAGGAGGGGGGTCGACATGACGAGGTCGCCGACCCAACGAGGCAGAATCACGACGATGTGCATGGAACCACCGTAGCGGCCAAGCCCCGGAACACACAAAGGCAATTCGCGTCCAGGAAAGCGTCGTCAGGCCGACCGCAGGGCGTCGCGGGGATTCACACGCGTGGCCTGCCGGGCGGCGACCATGCCCGCGCCGGCGGCGGCGGCGAGCGTGAGCCCGCAGGTGACCGCGATCCACCATGCGGGCAGGGCGGCCCTGCCGGCCGCAAGCGCCGGCGCGAGCGCGACGAGCCCCGCCGCGGCCCCGGCGAGAAGCCCCGCGCCGACGAGCAGCACCGCCTCGGCGACGACGATCGCGCGGACACGCTCCGCGGCAAACCCAAGCGCCCCGAGGAGGCCAAACTGCCCGAGCCGCTCGAGCACGCCCTGGGCCTGCACCGCGGCCACGCCGGCGGTGCCGAGGAGCAGCCCGAGCAGGCCGAGCGCCTGGAAGCCCGCGAGGAACGTGTTTTGCACCGCGGCGAGCCGCGCGAGTCGCACAAGCGCGGGCTCGAGCAGCACGCCGGCGTCCGCCCACACGTCGGCGGCCTGGCGGTCGAGATCGGCGGGCGGCGTGGCACCGTCAGGAGCGGCGGCCGCGAGCAATGCGAGCCCGTATCCCGACCGCCGCGGGTAGACCTCTTCAAAAGCCTCTTCTGCGATGAGCACGGAGCCCTGCAGGATGCCCGGCGCGAGGAGGCCCACGATCTCGTAGGCGACGGGAGTGCCGTCGTCGTCAGGCACCGTAAACCGCGCGCCGACGCCGCCCACCTTGAGCGCCCACTGCGCCGTGGCCTGGTCGAGGATCGCCGGAATCGGGCCACCGACGCCGGGCGGGCGAGCGAGAAGCGTCCACGGATTGTCCTCGCCCGCGGGCAGGGCGGCGTGATCCACGAACGAAAACGCACCGCGGGCGATGAAGCCCGGCCCCACGCCGAGCACGGCGGGCCGCATGGCGGCGTAGAGATTCGTGCAACTCGCGTCACTCCCGCCGCTCGACCGCAGGAGGGCGATCTCGGCGCCGGAGAGTTCGGCCGCCGATTCGGCGCTCACGGGCGTGCCGAACGAGGCGATCGTCGTCCACCCGCCGGTGGGCGACCGCACGTCGGCGGGGGCGGGCGGGGGCCCGAGCTCGAACGCCGACAGCGCGACCACGAGAAACTCCGCGATCGCCACGATTGCGATCACGGCCAGCGTTCGCGCGGGATTCGCGGCCACGGAACGGCGCGCGAGCTGGACGAGCGACGTGACGACGCCCGCTCCCGGCGCGACGAGCCCGCGGTGCGCGAGCATCACGAGCGCGACGAGCGCCGCGCCGCCGGCGAGGAAAAACGACGCCACCGCCCGCTCCGGCGCCGCCCCCAGTCCCGACGCGCCGAAGGCCACCGCCAGCGCCGCCGCGGCGACCACGAGCCAGGGGCGGCCCCGCCGCGGGCCGCGCGCCGGCGACTCCGCCCCTTCGCGCACAAGCGCGAGCGGCCGCAGGCGGGCGGTGCGACCGGCAAACCAGGCGAGCGCCGCGAGCGAGATCGCGATGCTCGCCACGATCGCCGCCGGAATCGGCCGGGCCGCGCCCGCCGCGGCGGCGAGCGCCGGCACGTCGCCCCCGGCCACGGCCGATGTCCACGCCCGGCCGAGCGCGTCGAGCAGGAGCGCCGCCCACGCCGGGCCGCACACCGCGCCGAGCACGGAGCCGACGACCGCCGCCGCGCCGCCGACGAGCGTGAGCAGCGTCGCCAGCCGCCGCGGCGGCCAGCCCGTGGCTGCGAGGATGCCGATCTCGCGCCGCCGCGCCGTGACGAGCAGCCGGAACAGCAGCCATTCGAGGAGCAGCCCGGCCACAACGATGAACGACGAGAGTGCGAGAAACAGCGGGCCGAACGGGGTCGAGCCCCGCGCCGCCGCCCGGGCCTCGGCCGCGAGCGGCACGACCCGCAGCCCCGCCGCCTCGGGGTGGATTGCGGCGGCGAGCCGGCGGCCGAGCGCCGCCACGTCGTCGACGCGGTCGCGCGGCACGTGCCAGGCGGTCGTCGCGCCAAAGCGGCTGCCCGCGATCCGCCGCGCCGTGGCGAGCGACACGAAGGCCTTCGGCGTCGTGCCATGCTCCTTCCAATACCGGTCGTCCTCGTCATGCGGCGGCGTCGTGCGGACGCGGGCGGCGTCGAACGGAAACGGCGGGTCCCAGTCGGCGATCGAGTCTTCGTCGCTCACCCCGTCCACCTCGGGCACGAGCGTGCGGTCGATCGCGGCCCCGCGCATCTCCGCGATGCCCGTGATGCGGAGCCGCTCACGGCTCTCCTCGACGCGGCCGTGCACCGTCTCCGGCAGGAAAGAGGCGATCTCGAGCGTGTCGCCCACCGCGACGGGGCTTCCCTGGGCAGCGAGATCGTCGGCCAGCCAGCGGTCGATCACGATCTCATCGGGCCCGGGCAGCGGCAGCGTTGTTCCATCGGCGTCGCCGAGGTCGCCGACCGGCAGCGACGTCGCATCGACGCCGAGGATCGTGGAGTAGGGGACCATGGCACGTCGGCCGTCCGGCAGGGCCTGCGTGCCGGCGATCGCGGTGGCGAGGAACACGAGCGACGGCCGGCCTCCGAGCGGCGCGAGGATCTCGGCGGCGGCCTTGTCGACCTTGGGGGAGAGAATGAGGCGGCGGCTCGTGAGCCGAATGGATCGCGGCTCCGATGCAGCCTCCGCGAGCATGAGGCCGTAGTCGTCGAGCGCAGGCGCAAGCCGGGCCCGCAGGGCCGCGGCCACGTCGACCGAGTCAGCGGCATCGGCGCCGCCCGCGACCGCGAAGATCGCATTCGCCACGTCGCCGCGATCGACGAGCCGCTGCACGACCGCGAGCGGCGCCACGACGAGCGGCCGCGTCACCTGTGCCGGCTCGAGGGCAAACCGGCCAAGCCCCTCCTGCGGCAGCACTGCGGCCGCCGTCACGCGCCGGCCGAGCGACCGCATATCGCGGCGGCCGAGCGGGCTGTCGGCGGGCGCGACCGATCGCTCCGCGATCCGCAGCACGAGCGGCGTTCCTCGTGAGAGCGGCTCCCCTGCCTCGACGCCGAGCGCCGCGGCGAGTGGCGCGTTCACCGCCACCTGGTCGCCCGAGAGCGTTGGCGGCGAGCCTGCAAAGCCGAGCGCGGTCAGGTCGTCGCACCCGAGCACGACGGCCCGTGTGCTCCGCATGGAGGATGTTCCAGCAGCCGGCGTTTCCACCACGGCCTCAACGACGATCGCCGGCACGATTCGTGCGGACGCATCGTGGGCCAGTTCCGCCGCGAGGTCGCTCCGAAAAAAATCCTCGCCGATCACTGCCGCCTCGATGCCGCCGAGCCGCTCGAGGGCCAGCCGCAACAGGCCCTGCTCCACGGCCGCGCCCACGCCGAGCCCGCCCGAGATCGTGGCCGCCACCACGCCGCAGGCTGCGGCCAGCGCCGCGAGCTGCCGCCACCAGTGCCGCGCGAGCCGGAGGGCGAGGCCGCCGAGCGACGCCACCGGCCGCGTCCGCCACGCCGACGCCAGGGCCGCGCTCATGACGCGCCCCGGCCCGGTTCGAGGCGGCCCGACTCCAGGCGATGGACCCTGCCGATCCGCCTCGCCACGGCGTCGGAGTGCGTGGCGACGACGAGCATCCCGCCCGTCTCGCTCGCAAGTTCGACGAGGAGTTCCGTCACGGCCTCGGCCGAGGCCGCGTCGAGCTGACCGGTCGGCTCGTCGGCGAGCACGAGCCGCGGCCCGAGGAGGAGCGCGCGGTCCACGGCCACCCGCTGCCGCTCGCCGCCGGAGAGTTCGCCCGGCAGCGACTCGAGCCTGCTGCCGAGGCCGACGCGGTCGAGCAGGGCCCGCGCCCGCTCGACGATCGGCGCGGCGACGCCGCCCGTGGCGAGCGCCGGCAACACGACGTTGTCGAGCGCGGTGCAGCCGCCGAGGAGGTGATGCTCCTGGAACACGAACCCGATCGCCCGGTTGCGGAACGCCGGCCGCTCACGAGGCGGAAGGGCGAACGGATCGACGCCGTCGAGCCGCACGCTGCCGGCGGTGGGCTCGTCGAGCGTGCCCAGGATCGAGAGCAGCGTGCTCTTGCCGGAGCCGCTCGGCCCCATCACCGCCAGCCGCCCGCCCGGCCCAAGCCGCAGCGACACGCCGTCGAGCACGCGGAGCAGGCCCCCCGGTGCGGGAAAGTGTTTCGCGAGCCCCTCGACCTCGAGCATGGTTCGTTCCTCGTGGTGGCAACGCTGCGTCGTCGCGCCGCGAATGGTCGGCAACCGCTCAGCCGTCGCGAAACGCCGCGAGCTTCCGCGTGATCTCCTCCGGGATGGCCACGGGCTCCGGCTTGCGGCCCGGATGCATGAGGCACCTCACGGCCACGATCTTCCCTTCGGCGACGAGCGTGCCGCCGTGCTCGAATCGAAACGCAAAGGTGACGCTCGACCGGCCCAGGTCGGCCACGCCGGCGCGGATCTCGACCTCGTCGCCAAACCGCACCGCCGACTTGTAGTCGCAGGCGGCCGACACCCGCGGCCAGCTCGCCGTGCCGCCGTCGGGGAGCGGATCGAACACGTGCAGGCCGGCCGCCCGCAACAGTTCGTGCTCGGCCGACTCCATCCAGAAGAAGAAGGCCGAGAAATGGACGATGCCGGCGGCGTCCGTGTCGCGAAACTCGACTCGGCGCCGGGTCGTCAGGGCTGGCATGAAGGCCGCGGCGTCACTCGCCGACGTAGGGCAGGAGGGCCATGAACCGCGCCCTCTTGATGGCGCTCGTCACGGCGTGCTGGCTGGCGGCGGTGCAGCCGCTCTTCCGCCGGCTGAGGATCTTGCCCTGCCGGTTGATGAGCTTGCCGAGCAGTTCGAGGTCTTTGTAGTCGACGTACATGGGCCGCGGGCGGGCGCCGTCGATGAAGATCGGGTCCTTCCGCTTCACCTTCGTGCGCGGCTTGGCCTTCTTCTTGGCGAACTTGGCAAACTTGGGATTGGCAGGGGGCATGAACGTGGGTCAGTCCGTGAGGGTGAAAGAAAACATGATCGAGAATGCTTGAACGAACGCAACTCACCGCATGGGTCGCAGGAGTCGGGGCGTGACCATCCCGACCCCTGCGACGACATGTCGATGCGACAGGGAACGACGAAGCGACTTAGTACCGGTCGCCGCCGCGGTAGCCGCCACCACCGCCGCCGCCGTAGCCGCCACGGCCGCCGCCGCCACCGTAGCCACCGGAGCGACCGCCGCCGCCACCGCCACCTGGACGGGGAGTGCGCTCACGGGCCTCGTTGACCGTCAGGGGCCGACCGTTGACCTCGTGCCCGTTGAGGGCGTTGATCGCCGCCTGCAGGCCTTCGTCGGTCTCCATCTCCACAAAACCAAAACCTCGGGAACGACCGGTCTCGCGATCGGAGATCACCTCGGCACTCCGCACGGCGCCGTGCGGAGAAAACATCGCCTCCAGATCGGAGGACGTGGTGGACCAGGGGAGGTTCCCCACGTAAATCTTCCGGGCCATAAAAACAAAACCTCAAGGACTCGGGAACTGGCTCACGAACCACATCGACTCGCGACCATCGCCAGATGCACGAACCGCAGTTCCCGACGGAATGGGTGCGGACGAAAGTCAGTCGAACGCCCGAATTTCTATCATCTGGGGGGGCTGGGAACAACAGCGGCATCGCCCGCCCGCCCGCCCGGCCCGGTTTCCGGCGAGCGGCCGGGGCTTGCCCGCGGGACCTGCGGCCGGAAGACGCACGGCGTTTGAGCGTTCCGCGGCGGTCAGGCTATCTTCACCCGCCACCCTCCCGCCGAATTCCCCGCCTCTTCCGGAGCACCCGCCATGACGACGTCGCAGAGCCAGTACACCGCCTTCCTCGAGTCGCACACGCCGGGCCCCGGCGCCACGCCCGTCACGGTCGCGTTCGGCGACGGCATCGGCCCCGAGATCATGGCGGCGAGCCTCAAGATCCTCATCGCCGCCGGCGCCCGCCTGGCGTTCGAGACGATCGACATCGGCGAGCGGGTGTATCTCTCGGGCAACACCGCCGGCATCGCGCCCGAGGCCTGGGACAGCCTGCGGCGCACGAAGGTGTTCTACAAGGCGCCGATCACGACCCCGCAGGGAGGCGGCTTCAAGAGCCTCAACGTCACCGTCCGCAAGACGCTCGGCCTCTACGCCAACGTGCGGCCGTGCGCGGCCTACGCGCCCTTCGTGGCCACAAAGCATCCGAACATGAACCTCGTGATCGTGCGCGAGAACGAGGAGGATCTCTACGCCGGCATCGAGCACCGCCAGACCAACGAGGTGGTGCAGTGCCTCAAGATCATCAGCCGGCCCGGCTGCGAGAAGATCGTGCGCTATGCGTTCGAATACGCCCGGGCCCACGGCCG
>JBJSZP010000539.1:0-4221 GCA_046090365.1 Planctomycetia bacterium | reverse complement strand
GCGGGCAGGAGAATGGGTGGCCGTGGCCCCCGACCTCGTGGCCGTCGTGGCAATCGCCCGGCGGGTGCACGACGACACGGGCGGAGCCTTCGACATCACGGCAGTCGCGGGCGCCGTGGCGGGCATGCACCTCGTCGAGATCCGTGAGCAGCCCCCCGCGCTCCGCAAGGCCCGCGACGGCGTGGCCCTCGACCTCGGCGGCATCGGCCCCGGCTACACCGTGGATGCGATCGGCACGAGGCTCGCGGCGCTGGGCTCGGCGAGTCATCTCGTGGAACTCGGCGGCGAGGTGCGGGCGTGGGGCACGCCTCCCTCCGGCGGCCGCTGGCGGGTCGCAATCCGCGGCACCAGCGACGTGTGGGAACTCACCCCAGGCGAGGCCGTGGCCACGAGCACCGCCCGCCCGGGCCGCTCTCCGGTCGATCCGCGGACGGGCCGCGTCGTCACGCCCCGCACGCCGTCCGCCACGGTGCGGGCCGCCACATGCGCTGAGGCCGACGCCCGCGCCGTCGCCGCGCTCCTGCGCGGGCAATAGTCGGCCGCGGGAGTCGAAAACGGAACTGGACATGCCCGCGACCGGCTACTAGGATGTTTGTACAAGTGTTCATATCTCTCCACACGTGGCTTCTCGATCCCGGCGCGACTTTCAAAGAGGTTCCCATGATCAGGATCATTACCGACCCAGCCGTGCAAAAGACACTCGAGGGCATCACGGAGACCGTCGAACTGCGGGGAGATCACGGCGAGTTACTCGGTTTTTTTTCGCCAGCCGCGCCCGAAACGGCTCGTCTCTACGCCGAGGCGGCAGCGTCCTTCATTCGTGACGACATCAAGCAGCGCGGGCGCGCGCCACACACGACGCACTCCACGGCGGAGGCACTCGATCGTCTTCATGATGCGAGCGGTCGGTGACGACGTACACGGTTGTCTGGCATGAGAAAGTCCTCGACGAACTGGCTGAAATCTGGATCGCTTCGGAACAACAGCAGGCCGTCACTGAGAGCGTCAAAAGCATCGATCGAATCCTCCGCTCCGACCCCTCGATCAAGGGTGTGGACTTCTACGGAGACCGTTTACTGGTCGTGCTTCCGCTCGCGGTGGTGTACGTCGTGAAGGACCAGGACCGCGTCGTCGAGATTCTCGCCGTAACGGCGTCACGAAAGACGTGAGCAGGTCAGTCCGCCATGGAGGCAGGCCTGCGTTTCCGCAAAGATTTATGGCGGGGATTTGCAGTTCAATGCGTCCGCAGGCCCGCTACGATGAGAGTGTGCAGGAAACCCGAGCACCCTCCGAGGCACGCAGCATGATGTCGCACGTCTCCCGGCCGCCCCGGTCAGCCACCCGCCCCAGCCGCCGGCAGTTTCTCCGGGCCGGGGCAACCGTGATCGCCCTGCCGGCCCTCGAGGCGTTCGGGGCCCCCGCCGCCCCGGTAGGCCCTCGCAACTTCGTCGCCGTCGGCACGTATCTCGGCTGGCACCAGCCGGCGTTCACGCCCAAGCAGGCCGGCCGCGGCTACGAACTGCCCCCCACGCTCGCCCCGCTCGCCGACCTGCGCGACTCGTTCACGGTGTTCTCCGGCCTCGACCACCGGGCCCCCAACGGCCACGCCGCCTGGAGCAACTTCCTCTGCGGGATGAACCCCGGCTCATGGTCGCTCGACCAGATGATCGCCGATGCGATCGGCCAGACCACGCGGTTTCCATCGATCGAGCTCACCGCCGGCTCGGGCGAGGGCCCGCAGGCGATGAGCTTCACGAAGCAGGGCATCGGCCTCCCGCAGATCGATCGGCCGAGCGTGCTCTACAAGCGGCTGTTCGCCTCCGACGCCGACCGGGCCCGCACCGAATACCTGCTCGCGAGCGGCGAGAGCTCGCTCGACCTCGTGCTCGACGACGCCAATCGCCTGCAGAAGTCGCTCGGGCCCCGCGACCGGGCCAAGCTCGACGAGTATTTCGAGTCGCTGCGGGCGGTGGAGAAGCGGATGGAGCGGCAGATCGCCGCCCTGAGCGAGCCCGCCGCCACCACCACCTACAAACTCCCCGACTATGACCCGATCACGCCCAACCTGCAGATCGAGGCAGAGAACATCCTCTACGATCTCACGGCGCTGGCCCTCGAAAGCGGCCAGACGCGGGTGATGTCGATGTTTCTGCACGGGCTCGGGCAGGTGTTCTCGCTCGACGGCCGCCAACTCGTGGCCGGCTACCACGGCCTCTCGCACCATGGCAACGATCCCGTCATGATCCGCGACCTCGTCGCGATCGAGACGGCCCACATCCATTGCCTGGCCGGCTTCCTCAAGCAGTTGCAGACGAAAAAGACTCCGGAAGGAAAGTCGCTGCTCGACGACACGATCGTGCTCGTGGGCACCGGGATGGGCGACGCCAGCCGCCACAGCAACCGCAACCTGCCCACGCTCGTCGCGGGCGGCGGGCTCAAGCACGGCAGCCACGTGGCGATCGATCCCGAGCAGCCGGGCAGCCCGCTGCTCGGCGATCTCTACATCACGCTCCTGCAGCGGCTCGGCGTCGAGACCGCGAAGTTCTCCAACGCCTCGAAGAACATGAACGAGGTCCTGCTCTGATGCGGCGGCTCGTGTCGGCGATCGTCGTCCTTGCCGCCCTCGCGCCGGCGCTCCGGGCCGACGAGCCGGCGGCCATCCCGGATGCCGTGCAGGCCGTGCTCGCCGCGCGGTGCCTCGACTGCCACTCGGGCCCCGAGGCCGAGGCGGGCGTGCGGCTCGACGGCCGGGCGATCGACTGGGCCGCGGCCGAGCAGGTGGGCCTCTGGAGCCGTGTCGTCGAGGTGATCGAGAACCGGCGGATGCCGCCGCCCGACGCTGAGCCGGCCACGCCGGAAGAACGCGCCGCGCTCGTCGCCTTCCTCGATCCGCCGCTCGTCGCCCGCACGCCCTTCGGCGGCACGCCGCCCCGGCGGCTCAACAAGGCGGAATACGAGAGCACGATCCGCACACTCCTGCAGCTGCCATCGTTCTACGTGCCCCTCGGGTTTCCGGCCGACACCGAACGCCACGGCTTCGACAATCTCGCCGAGGGGCTCGTGCTCTCGCCGGCGCACCTCGAGGCCTATGCCGCCGTGGCCGGCGACGTGGCGGATGAGATTTTTCCGCCGCCGCGGCCGACCCCGAAGCCCGTGCGGCGGGAGGCCGGCCCGAACGACCTCGTGCTCAGTTTCTCGGCCGCCACGGTCCACGGCGACGCGCTGCGGCTCGTCTCCCGCAGCGTCGACATCATGCGGAGTTGCACCTGGCCGAGCCGGATCGAGGTCAAGGACTCGGGCACCTACACCGTCACCGTCGAGGCGTCGCAGTTTCTCTCGCCGCAGGGCCACGCCTTCACCGGCCCGATGAAGCTCGAGGTCTACGCGCGGCCCGTGTCGGCGACCGACCGCTCGCAGGTGAGTGCCTTCCGGCTCCTGCACTCGATCGACGTCACTGCCGAGTCGCCCGCGAGCACGTCGTTCGAGGCCGACCTCTACGAAGGCGACACGGTGCTCTTTCGCTGGGCCAACGCGGAGATGACGCACGAGTGGGCCGAGCTCGCCGACCAGATGGAGGCCTGGTTCAAGGAAGACCCGCGGTTCCTCGCCGCCTGGCAGCAGGCCGTGTTTCCGCGAGGCTTTCCGGGCGATCCGGAAACAGGCCGCCTCCGCGGCCGCAACGGCTGGGACATCGTCTCGAAGCACTGGGCCGACCCCGCCCTCGACACGGCCGCAGCGACGATGGAGTCCAAGAAAACCCGCAAACTCATGGAGGTCATCGATTCCTTCATCGGTACGAGCGAGATCGCCGATGCCCTCTGCCACTTCTACCACGCGCGCGGCCCCGCCCTCGAGATTCACCGCGTCGCGGTCGAGGGACCGTCGAAGCTCGTCCAGAGCCCGCGCGACAAGGCCCGGGCCGCAGTCCGGCAGGCGCTCGTCGGCCCGCGGGCCGAGGGCCAGACGGATGCCGACCTCTTGCGGTCGATGCTCGTGCGGTTCCTGCCGCAGGCCTTCCGCCGGCCGGTGGATGACGAGACCGTAGACACATTCCTCGCGATCGGCACCCGCCATCTCGACGAGGGCCACTCCTTCGACGCGGCCGCCCACCTCGTGCTGCGGAGCGTGCTCGTGTCGCCGCGGTTCCTCTATCGCGACCTCGAGCCGGACGATGCCCGGGAGGCGCTCGACCAGTTCGATCTCGCCACGCGGCTCTCCTAC
>JBJSZP010000538.1:0-4197 GCA_046090365.1 Planctomycetia bacterium | reverse complement strand
CCGCCGCACGCAGCACCTCCTCGCCAAGGCCCGCAGCCGCAAGCACACGCTCGAGGGCCTGCTCGTCGCGCTCGCCAACATCGACGAGGTGATCAAGATCATCCGCTCGTCGAAGTCGCAGGCCGAGGCGAAGGAGCGGCTCTGCCAGATCCAGACGCCCGCCGCCCTGCTCGAGCGGGCGCTCGGTGCCGACGGCTTCGCGATCCTCACCGAGGAGCGGGGCGTGGCCGAGACGTATGGACTCTCGCCCGTGCAGGCCGACGCGATCCTCCGGCTCACGCTCGGCCAGCTCGTGAACCTCGAGCAGGAGAAGCTCACCGGCGAGCACCGCGAGCTGCTCGCGAAGATCGGCGAGTTCCGCCGGATCCTCTCGAGCGAGGCCAACATCAAGGCCCTGATCCGCCAGGAACTCGTCGAGCTCGACGAGAAGCACGCCAACGAGCGGCGCACGGAGATCAGCGGCGAGGCGGCCGACATCCGCGACATGGCCGAGCTGATCACCGAGGCCACGATGGTGGTCACGATCAGCCGGGCCGGCTACGTGAAGCGGACCGCGGCCGACACCTACCGGGCCCAGCGGCGCGGCGGCAAGGGGCTCAAGGGCGCGGGCACCGACGAGGAAGATCCGATCGAGCACCTGTTCGTGGCCAGCACCCACGACTGGCTGCTCGTGTTCACCACGCTCGGCAAGGTGTTTTCGATGCGGGTGTTCGAGCTGCCCGAACTGGCCCGCGACGCCAAGGGCCGGGCTCTCGTCAACCTGCTCGAGTTCGAGCCGGGCGAGAAGGTGGCCGACTGCCGGTCGGTGTCGGGCTTCGAGGATCCGAACCAGTTCCTCCTCCTCGCCACCCGCAGCGGAATGGTGAAGAAGACGGCCCTCGAGCAGTATCGCCGCCGCCGCACGAAGGGCCTGATCGCCGTCAAGCTCCGCGAGGGCGACGAGCTCGTCGACGCCGTCGTGACGAAGCCGGGCGACGAGCTCGTGCTGGCCACGGCCAAGGGGATGTCGATCCGGTTTCCGGAGTCCGACGTGCGGCCGATGGGCCGCGACACGAGCGGCGTCCGCGGCATCAAGCTCGGGTCGGGCGACCGGCTCGTGGGCATGGTCGTCGCCGATCCCGAGGCCACGCTCCTCACCGTGTGCGAGCAGGGTTATGGCAAGCGCACGCCGTTCGGCGCCGGCACGCCGCTCACGGGCCCCGCGCCAGGCGAGGAGGGGGAGGCCGCCGAGGCGGAGGCTCCTGAATCGGCCGAGGCCGCGGAGGAAGGTGAAGGCGAGGGCTCGAGTGGCATGCGGTATCGCACGCAGCACCGCGGCGGCAAGGGCATCCGCGACATCAAGACCACCGCCCGCAACGGCCAGGTCGTGTCGATCGTGTCGGTCCGCGACGAAGACCAGGTGTTGATGATGACGGCCCGCGGCAAGATCCAGCGGGTGAACGTCCGCGAGATCCGTCCCATGGGCCGCAACACGCAGGGCGTGCGGATCATGCGGCTCGACGACGCCGACACGCTCGCCGCGATGGTCACCGTGCCGCCGAGCGAGCAGGAAGAGGCCGACGCCACCCCCGACGCGACGGATTCGCCATGAAAATCGGCGTCGTCGGCACCGGCTACGTGGGCCTCGTCACGGGCACCTGCTTCGCCGACAGCGGCAACACGGTCACCTGCCTCGACATCAACGCCGAGAAGATCGGCCGGCTCAATCGCGGCGAGATCCCGATCTACGAGCCCGGCCTGGAGGAGATGGTCGAGCGGAATGCGGCCGCCGGCCGGCTCAAGTTCACCACCGACACGGCGGCGGCGATCAAGGATGCCGAGGTGGTGTTCCTGGCGGTGGGCACGCCCCCCGCGGCCGACGGCTCGGCCGACCTCTCGGCCCTCTGGAAGGTGGTCGACACGATCGCCCCACACCTGCGGCCCGAGGCGGTCGTGGTCACGAAGAGCACGGTGCCGGTGGGCACCTGTGCTGGCATCGAAAAGCGACTCCTCGAGCGCACGGGCCGGGCCTGCCGCGTGGCGAGCAACCCCGAGTTCTTGAAGGAAGGCGCGGCGATCGAGGATTTCCAGAAGCCCGACCGCGTGGTCGTGGGCGTGCGGTCGCCCGACGTGGGCGAGACGCTCCGCAGCCTCTACCTTCCGTTCTTGCGCACCGAAAACCCGTTTCTCGTCATGTCGCCGGAAAGTTCCGAGATGACGAAATACGTGGCCAACGCCCTGCTCGCCACGAAGATCTCGTTCATCAACGAGGTGGCGAACCTCTGCGAGCGGATGGAGGCCGACATCGACGACGTCCGCCGCGGCATCGGCCACGACAGCCGGATCGGGTTCGCATTCCTGTTTCCGGGCGTGGGCTACGGCGGCAGCTGCTTCCCCAAGGACGTGCAGGCGCTCGCCGCGATGGCCCGTGACAAGGGGATCGTGCCGCGGATCCTCACGTCGGTGCACGACACGAACCTCGCCCAGAAGAAGATCCTCGGCGAGAAGATCGCGGCCCACTTCGGCGGGAATCTCGAGGGCCGGAAGGTTGCCGTGTGGGGCCTGGCGTTCAAGCCGCGCACCGACGACATCCGCGACGCCCCGGCGCTCGACCTCATCGACCGGCTCCTCGAAGGGGGTGCGGCCGTCCGCGTGTTCGACCCCGAGGCGCTCGCGAACGTAAAAGCCCTCTACGGCGACCGGCTCGAGTATGCCGCCAGCGTGATGGACACGCTCGACGGGGCCGACTGCCTTGCAATCGTCACGGAGTGGGGCGACTTCCGCCGGCCCGACTTCGATGAGATCGCCCGCCGCTTGAACGCGAAGGTGATCTTCGATGGCCGCAACCTCTACTCGCCCGGCGAGATGAAGGCCCGCGGGTTCGTGTATCACTCGATCGGCAAGGTGCCCGTGGGGCGGGGCTGATTCGCCGGGCAGCGGCTGCGCGTTTCCGGTCATCGGCCTGGTGGATGCGGTTCCCGAGCGGGGGCGATGGCCCGCGTTTGACAGCCGTTTTTGAGCGCCAGTAGATTTCGCACTCCCACGCGGGGCCGATGGGCCGGCCGCCGCCTTCCCGCACACCTCTTCCGGAGTTCCTCCATCGTGAATCGTCTCTTCACCGCCGGTGCCGCCGCCTGCTCCGCCGTCTTCGTTCCGCTCGTCGCGCATGCCTCCGAAGGCGCCGACGCCGCGTCGCAGGCCTGGTTCTTCGGCCCCTACGGCTTCTGGTGGCTCGTGGGCACGGCGGGCTCCCTGCTCGCGCTCGCCCAGGCCTGGCAGTTCTTCAAGTGGATGGAGGCCCAGCCGGCCGGATCGCAGAAGATGATCGACATCGCCGGCTACGTGCGGACCGGCGCCGATGCCTACCTCAAGCAGCAATACAAGGTCGTCGCGGGCTTCTTCCTCGTGATCTTCCTGCTGCTCCTGATCCTCGCCTTCGCCCTCAAGGTGCAGAGTCCGTGGGTGCCCTTCGCGTTCATCTCCGGCGGCCTGTTCTCCGGTTTGGCCGGCTGGTTCGGCATGAAGACGGCCACGCTCGCCAGCAACCGCACCGCGGCCGGCGCCGAGCGGTCGCTCAACGACGGCCTCCAGGTGGCGTTCCGTTCGGGCGCCGTGATGGGCCTCACGGTCGTGGGCCTCGGCCTGCTCGACATCATGCTCTGGTTCGCGATCCTCTACTGGCTCGTGCCGATGTTCGGCTTCACGCCGCTGTCGCTCGAGGAGATCACCGTGACGATGCTCTGCTTCGGCATGGGCGCGAGTTCGCAGGCCCTCTTCGCCCGTGTGGGCGGCGGCATCTTCACCAAGGCGGCCGACGTGGGCGCCGACCTCGTGGGCAAGGTGGAGCACAGCATCCCCGAGGACGACGCCCGCAACCCAGCCAAGATCGCCGACAACGTGGGCGACAACGTGGGCGACGTGGCCGGCATGGGCGCCGACCTCTACGAGAGCTACTGCGGCTCGATCCTCGCCACCGCGGCCCTCGGCGTGGCCGCGTTCCCCGGTGACTACCGCATGCAGATGGCGGCCCTGTTCCTCCCGATGGCGATCGCCTCGGTGGGCACGCTGCTTTCGATCTGGGGCATCTGGCAGGTGCGCACCAAGGAGGATTCGTCGCAGAAGGCCCTCCTCGCCGCGCTTGCCACGGGAATCAACTTCTCGACGATGGCGATCATTGCGGCAACGTTCGTGATCACGTTCTTCCTGATGGGCTGGAGC
>JBJSZP010000537.1:0-6625 GCA_046090365.1 Planctomycetia bacterium | reverse complement strand
GTGAAGGCCTTCGCCCAGGAGCCGCGGGAGAGCGACCGCTTCAAGTCGGCGAGCGACCACCTGGGCTCGTGGCGGCTGTGGGTGGAGCAGACCAACGCCGCCTACGCGGCCGCGATGCAGCTCGTGTTTGGCCTCGGCGGGCTCATCGTGTGGTATGTCGGCGGCCGTGACGTGATCGGCGGCCAGATGACGCTCGGCCAGCTGATCGCGTTCCTCGCCTACCTCGCGATGTTCTACGCACCGCTCGGGGCCCTCTCGAACTTCACCACCTGGCTCACGAGCTTTCTTTCGGGCAGCCAGCGGGTGCTCGAGCTGCTCGACACGCCCATCACGATCGAGGAGACGGCCACGCCCGTCGCCTGGGACGAGCCGCGGGGGGCGATCCGGTTTGACAACGTCACCTTCGGCTACGACCGCAACCAGCCGGTGCTCTCCGACGTGTCGTTCTCCGTGGCCCCGGGCGAGATGGTCGGCATCGTGGGCCGCTCGGGCTCCGGCAAGACCACGCTCGTGAACCTGCTCGGCCGGTTCTACGACGTGCAGGAGGGGCGGATCGAGATCGACGGCATCGACATCCGCGACCTGTCCACGAAGCAGCTGCGCGAGCGGCTCGGGATCGTGTTCCAGGATTCGTTCCTGTTTCGCGGCACGATCTGGAAAAACCTCGCCTACGGCCGGCCGCAGTCGACGATCGAGGAGGGGCTCACCGCCGCGAAGGCCGCCGGCGCGCACGACTTCATCTGCCGGCAGCCGCTGGCCTACGAGACGCTCCTCGGCGAGCGCGGGGCCGGGCTCTCGGGGGGCGAGAAGCAGCGGCTCTCGATCGCCCGCACGCTGCTTTATGACCCGCGGATCCTCGTGCTCGACGAGGCCACGAGCAACATCGACGCCGAGGCGGAGAAGAGCATCCAGGAGGCGCTCGCGGTGCTCGTGAAGGGCCGCACCACGATCGCGATCGCCCATCGCCTCTCCACGCTGCGCAACGCCGACCGCATCCTGGCCTTCGACCGCGGCCGGCTCGTGGAGCAGGGCACCCACGCCGAGCTGCTCGCCGCCGACGGCATCTACGCGCGGCTCGTGCGGATCCAGACGCAGGTCTCGAAGCAGCCCACGGTCGACACGCTCCTGGCGCAGGAGGATGCGAAGCCGGAGGAGCCGAAGCCTGGAGACAGTGGCGACGGCAAGCCACCTGCGACGGCCGCGATCACCTGGCTCGATCCCTCCCGCCACGCGTTCGTCGTGGGGGCGCACGGCCGGATCGAACTGCACGACGGCGGCAGCCCGGTGGCGGCGGGAGTGTTCGTGGTGAGCACGTTCCCGGCGACGCATCCCGACGAGTATCTCTCGGTGCGGGGCTGGGACGACGCGGGCGACGAGATCGAGCTCGGGATGCTGCGGCGGCTGGCCGACTGGCCGGCGGCGAGCCAGGGCGTGGTCCGCACGGCGCTCGCGCGCCGGTCGCTCGTGCGGCGGATCGACCGCGTGCATGGCGTGAAGCTCGCCCACGGCTACCTCGACCTCGACGTCGACACGGACGTGGGCCGGCAGGCGTTCACGATCCGCTGGACGGCGAGCCAGGCCGTCGACTTCGGGGCCGACGGCAAGATGCTGATCGACACCGAGGAAAACCGCTGGGTGGTGCCGCGGGTCGAGGCCCTCCCGAAGCCCGACCGTGAGCGGTTTTTGCACTACGTTTACTGGTAGGGCGGGCGCCGATCGACCGCGTCGGCGAGGGTCACGAGAAACTCGGATAGCGCGGCCGGGTCGGGGAGGATCCAGCGCGCTTCACGCGGCGCCGCAGCGCCCACCCCGATGGACCACCCGCCGCAGCCGTTGACGAAGGCCATCGCCGGGGCGTCGTTGCCGTCGTTGCCGCAGTAGCAGATTCGCACCTGCTCGCCGCCGGCTTGCCGGCGGAAGAACCTGACGGCTGAGCTTTTGTCGCGCCGCGGAAACGCCGTCACCTCCACGCCCAGCGCCCCTTCGATCACCCGGCATCGGCCGTCATACCGCCGGGCGATGCCGCCGACGACGTCCCGGACGGCGCGCACAGCCTGCGCCGCCGCCTCCCGATGGTGGATCGTGATCGCACAGTCCTTCGGCTCCACCCACACGCCATCGACGCCCGCCATCAGCCGGCGCACGTCGTCGAGGACCGTCGCCATGAAGACCGCGGCCTCGCGCCATCCGGGAGGCACCAGCCGTCGACCTTCGCACCGCAGTTCCAGCCCGCCGCTCCCCGCGAGATAACGGCACGGCATGCCGACGACACCGGCCAGATCGGCGAGCGAGCGACCGCTGACGATTCCGACGTGGCATCCGGCCCGGGCGGTGAGCCGGTCGAGGGCGGACCGCGCCCGCGGGGGCAACCGCGCCCATTCCGGGCGATCGACGGTGGGGCTCAGCGTGCCGTCGAAATCACAGAGCAACAGAAACGGTCTCCCCGCGTCGATGTCCGCAGCCGCGGCCCGGACGACCTCGGCGACGCCTGTCATTCCGCGCCACCCTGCCGGGCGGCTGTCTCCGTCGGCTCGCCTTCGCGGAGCACGCGCGTCACCGACGGCACGTCCGCAAGCACCCCGGCCGCCCAGCGGTAGATGTTGTATCGCTCCACCTGCTGCCGCAGTCGCTGCATGCGCTGGGCCCGCTCGTCCGCCGGCATCTCGGCGGCATAGCGGATCGCGTCGGCAAACTGCTCGGTGTCGTATGGGTTGATGATCAGGGCTTCCGGAAGCTCCTGGGCGGCTCCCGCAAACTCCGAGAGGATCAGGCAGCCCCGCAGAGCCTCCTGCGACAGCACATACTCCTTGGCCACGAGGTTCATCCCGTCGTGCAGCGAACTGACGATGGCGATGCCGGCCATCGTGAGCCACGCATGGACGGCCGTGGCGTCGTGCTGGGCCACGAGCAGGTGGATCGGTTTCCATGCCGGGGTGCCGAATTCCTCGTTGATCTCGTCCGCATAGCGGACCAGTTCATCGAGATGATCCCGGTATCGCTTGAGATGCACCCGGCTCGGGGCCGCCAGTTGCACGAGGCTCACGCGGCCCCGATGCGCGGGATACTTTCGCAGAAAATGGGCGAATGCCCGAAATCTCTCCGGCAGGCCTTTCGTGTGGTCGACGCGATCGACACCCACGGCCACGGCGACGCCCTCGAGCCGGTGGCGGGCCCGCAACGACGCGATCAGGTCCGCCAGCCGTTCGCCGACCGGGACGCCGCGCTCCGGCCACGGCTGCACGCTGATCGGTTGCGGCCGCACCACGGTGACGTGGCCGCGCGCCCGAACGGCACCATGATCCCGGTCCACGCGGGCCTCGACCATCCGGTCCACCGTGTCGAGAAACTGGTTGCAATACTGCTGCAGGTGAAATCCCACGAGGTCGGCCCCGAGCATGCCGTCGATGATCTCCTCGCGCCACGGGCAGATTCGCACCGCCTCGATGCTCGGCCAGGGGATGTGCCAGAACAGGCACACCCGCAGGTCGGGCCGAACCCGCTTGACCATGCGCGGGACGAGCGCCATCTGATAGTCCTGGACGAGCACCACCGCATCGGCAGCCCCCGCCTCGTCGAGCACGGCGGCGGCGAATCGCCGGTTGATCGCCACATACTGCGACCAGTCGGACGTGCGGAACACCGGCCGCTCGTGCGCCAGGAGGCACATCGGCCAGATTGCGTCGTTGCAGCAGCCGTAGTAGCCGTCGTGCTCCGCCTCCGAGAGCCAGATGCGGCGCAGGGTATACCGCGGGTCCCCCGGGGGCACGGCCAGGCGGCCCGCCGCATCGGCCGTTTCACGATCGGCGTCGCCCGTGCCATGGGCGATCCACACGCCTCCGCACGCCTGGAGCACCGGGTCGAGCGCCGTCACCACGCCGCCGGGAGGCACCATGAATCCTGCGCCACCGGCGGTCGAGGTGTGCATGTAGGGTTCGCGGCTGCTGACGGCGATCAACTGGCTGCCGATCCCCAGGCAGTCGAGAGCGTGGGCGCGGAGCCGGTCACGGTTCCATGACTTGTCGATCACGGCGACACGACTGGCCTCGCTGAACGTGGCATGACGAACCGCGCGAAACGAGGCGGCCAGCCGCCGCGTCTCGCTCGCGAGGCGGCCGGATGGCAGCGACAGCGGCGGAGAATCGGGCGCGTCCTCCGTTCGCAGTCGCTGCATCCAGTCGGCGAGGTGCCCCAGAGGCCGGTCGTAGATCGCCCACGTGGCGACGAGCACGAGCACGACCAACAGGAGCGTCGACATCACGATCCAGAACAGCGACCGCAGCAGGCGGGTCATGGCGCGCTGGTCGATGAAGCCGATGTCGTGAAGCACGACGAACGTGCCGCACACCGCCCCATCAGCGCTGTGCAGGCGTTCGACCCGCATGCGCAAAGGCGGGCCGGCCGTCCGCAGCGTGACGTTGGATTCCAGGTCGTCCCTGGGCAAGCCCGCGAGGTGCGCGACGATCAGCGGTTCGAACTCGGGCACCCGGGCACCGGCGGCCAGCCGCGCTCCGTCAGGGCCGTACACCGCACACCCCACGAGCCGGCTGTATCCATCGAGCCGCTTCCCGAGCCGCTTCGCCACGTCGCCCGGTGGACCGAGCAACGCCTCGTGGAGCGTGTAGGAAAGCACGTGCGTGAGCGCCCGCGCCCGCCGGTCGATGTCTTCCGTGTCGATCGCCCGCTCCGCCTCAGCCTGGTACCACGCGAAGGCCCCGGCGAGCAGCCCGATCACCCCGGCGATCGCGACGGCGGTCCGTACCGAACGTGTCTCCCGTTGCCTGGCAGTCAGGTGCATGGTCTCCGCTCCCTCGGATGCCTGCGACGATCGGATTTGCCTCTATAAAAAGCGTACCTGCCCCGTGCCGTGCCCGGCCAGCGTGAGGCCCAATGAGGCATCGCTGCCTAAAGAATGCCTTCCGAGAGCGTCTGCGAATCGAACGCCGCAGGGAAAACGGGGTTTTTTGCCGAAAGAAAACAGACTTGTATTACTGCCGCATTCGGCACACCGTTTGCGGCCTTGCGGTTCCTTCATGTGGATTGCGGCGCCGCAGGAGGCTGCGCCGGCAGGTTTGGGGTACAGCGAAGGTGCACATTCCTTTTTGACGCAAGGCTGTGATGACGTGATTACAAGCATGCTGCGGTCGAATGGCTGAATGGGCTGGGTCGTGATTCCGGCGATGGTCGCCTGCGTCGGTGCGGAGTGTCCGACGTTCGCCGAAGAACCGGGGGCGGCCGAGCCGGAAGCGGCCGAGCCAGCTGCCCCGACGGATCCTCCCGACACGGTGGAGGCACTGGGGGCCGACACCAACATCCTCTGAACGCGCCTCGCCGCGTTCCTGGTGTTCTTCATGCAGGCAGGCTTCGCGCTCGTCGAGGTCGGCTTCACGCGGGCCAAGAACGCCTGCAACATCATCATGAAAAACCTGATGGACTTCGGCATCGGCTCCATCGCGTACTATCCCGTCGGCTTTGGCCTGATGTTCGGAGCCACGAAGGGCGGCTGGCTCGGCGGCGATCACTTCATGTTCGAAGCCCCGACCCACAGCCCGGCCTCCGAGAGCTGGGGCTGGGCGTTCCTGATCTTCCAGACGGTGTTCTGCGCCACTGCGGCGACCGCGCTCAACGGCGCCCTCGCCGGGCTCGTGGCGATCACGATGACGATCGGCATGCGAGTCTCCCCCCAGGAGGAGATGGAAGGTCTCGACATGCACGAGCATGGGATGCTCGCCTACCCGGCCGGCTGGCTGGCGGCGAGTGACCTCGGCTCCGGTGCCGCGAAGTGGCGCGTTGAAACATCGGTGCCCAGAAGGGTGACCCACCGGCTTGGGCGAGTAGTCCGCAATTGCTCGCCCAAGCCCGGGGCAATTTTCCGGCCGAAAGGCGGTTACAAGATCGCGAGTGGGTTGCGGCGCTCTTCGAGTGTGCCGCGGGTCACGCCCACGCGGTTGGCCGCATTGAGCTGCGTCCACACCTCGCGGCCCGTGAGCCGGCCGGCGAGCAGGCTGCGGTAGGCCTGCACCACGCGGCCGATCTCCGCGGCCGATTCCGCGAGAAACTCGATCCGCATCTGCCGCACGCCGCGGGCCAGCAGCGCCGGCACCGCCTCCGCGGCGCTCTGCGGCACCGCGTTATAGAGCGTGTTGCGGCAGCCCACGTCGGCCGTGAGCGGATGCTCCACGCCGATCCGGTCGCGGAGGTGCACGACGTGCTCGTCGCACGGCCGGCCGCAGTTGGTCTTGTTCGTGCCGGGGGAGAGCACGGCGCAGAACACGCAGTGCTCCATGTGGAACATCGGCATGTGCTGGTGGATCACGACCTCGAGCCGGCCCGGGTCGGTGGCCGCCACGAGCCCGAGGAGCTGCTCGCGGTTCATGTCATACGACGCTGTCACGCGCTCCGCGCCGGCCTCGAGGAAGAAAGCCGCCGAGGACTCGTTGGTAACGTTGAGCGAGAAGTCGGCCACCACCGGCAGGCCGCGGTCGCGGAAGTAAGTCAGCCCCGCGTAGTTCCTCACGAGCACGCCGTCGGGCTCCTGCTTGGCGAGGAGGGCGAAGATGCCGAGCTCGTCGGGCTTCTGGATCCGGGGCGTGGCGGGAAACAGCGTGCCGCCGGCAGAGCGGACGAG
>JBJSZP010000536.1:0-12785 GCA_046090365.1 Planctomycetia bacterium | reverse complement strand
GCCACGGCGTGGTCGACGCGGCTCGTGCACGGCGGCCTGCGGTATCTGGAATACGGCGAGGTGGGGCTCGTGCGCGAGAGCCTCCACGAGCGCGACCGGCTCGTGAGGCTCGCGCCGCACCTCGTGCGGCCGCTCGGCTTCCTGCTGCCTTTGCGGTCGCGATGGGGCGGGCTTGCGGCAGCGGCGGCCCGGCTCGTCGGCTGCGAGTCGCTCGCCCGCAGGTGGCGGCCGCGGAGCGGCCGGGGCAGCGTCGCCGTGGGGCTCGGGCTCACGCTCTACGACGCGCTCGCCGTCGGCTCGCACTGGCCGCGGCACAGGATGGTGCGGGCCGGCGCGGCGGACCTGCCGCAGGTCGATGGCCGCGCGTTTCCCCACGCCGCGACCTACGCCGACGCCCAGATGCTGTTTCCGGAGCGGTTCACCGTCGAACTGTGCGTCGATGCGCGGCGGATCGCGGCCGAGCAGGGGACGGAGTTTCACCTGTTCACGCATGCGGCGGTCGAACGCCGGGCCGACGGCGGGCTGCGGGTGCGCGGCCACGGCGGCGACCACGGCATCGAGCCCGCGGCAATCGTGAATGCGACCGGCGCCTGGGCCGACCGCACGCGGGCCGAGGTGCTGCCCGGCCCCGCGCCGCGGCTCATCGGCGGCACGAAGGGGAGCCATGTCGTGCTCGATGCAGCCCCGCTCCGGGCTGCGCTCGGGGAGCGGGGCGTGTATGCCGAGGCCGACGACGGCCGGCCCGTGTTCGTGCTGCCGTTCGGCCCGCGGCTCGTGCTCGTGGGCACCACCGACATTCCCTTCGCGGGCGACCCATCCATGGCCACGGCCGACGAGCAGGAGATCGCTTACCTGCTGGCCGCCGTGGCCCGCCTGTTTCCCGCCGTGGCCCCCGGTCGCGGCGCGGTGCAGCAGCACTACTGCGGCGTGCGGCCGCTGCCGGCGGCCGACGGCGCCGTGCCCGCGGCCGTGACGCGCCGCCACATGCTCGTGCGCCACCCGGCCGCGCCGCAGCCGACGTGGTCGATCGTGGGCGGCAAACTCACCACCTGCCGCAGCCTGGCGGAGCAGTCGGCCCGCGAGATCCTCGGCACGCTCGGCCTGCCGGTGCGCTCGACGTCGCGAGAGCGGCCGCTGCCGGGCGCGCTTGCCGCGGCCGACCGCGCGGCCTGCGTGGCCGACGTTGCCGCGGGCCTGCGGGCGGCTGGCGTCGCTGCCGCGCCGGCCGAACGCGCGGCGGCGGCCACCGTCGACCTGTTCGGTGCGCGGGCACGCGACGTGGGCCGCGCGGCGGCCGAGCTGCCCGGCGATGTGCCGGCGATCCTCGCGGGCACCGACCTGCCGACGGCCGCGATCGGCTTCTGCGTGCGCGAGGAGTGGGCCGCCGCGCTCGCGGATCTCGTCGAGCGGCGGCTCATGCTCGCGTTCACGCCGGGGCTCTCGCACGCCACGCTGGCGGCGGCGGCCGCCGAACTCGTGCGGCTCGCTATGCTGCCGGCGGACGCGGCCGGGGCCGAGGTCGCGCGGCACGTCCGGGAACTGCACGACCGCTACGGCAAGACCGTGGCCTGAGGAGGGAGTGGCGATGGAGAAACCAGGCGGTGCCACGTGCGTGCTCGCGCTCGACCAGGGCACGACGTCGAGCCGGGCGATCCTCTTCGACCGGCGCGGGATGCCGATCAAGGTGGCGCAGGAGGAGTTTCCCCAGCACGTGCGCACCGGGGAAGGCGTCGCCGATCAGGGGATCGTCGAGCACGACCCGGAAGACATCTGGCGCACGCAGCTCGCCTGCGCCCGGCGCGTGCTCGCCGAGTCGGGCACCGCGGCCGGCGCCGTGGCGGCGATCGGGATCACGAACCAGCGCGAGACGACGATCCTCTGGGAGCGGTCCACGGGCCGGCCCGTGGCGCCGGCGGTCGTGTGGCAGAGCCGCGTGTCGGCCCCGATCTGTGCCCGGCTGCGGGCCCGGGGCGTCGAAGACGAGGTCCGCCGCCGCACCGGGCTGCTCCTCGATCCTTACTTCTCCGCCACGAAGATCGTGCATCTCCTGGAGACGGTCCCCGGGCTGCGGGCCCGCTGCGCGGCGGGCGAGGTGCTCTTCGGCACGGTCGACACGTTTCTCATCTGGCGGCTGACCGGCGGCCGCGTGCACGCCACCGACCCGACGAACGCCAGCCGCACGCTGCTCTTCGACATCGACCGACAGGCCTGGAGCGACGACCTGTGCCGGATGTTCGACGTGCCGCGGGCGATCCTCCCGGAAGTGCGGCCGTCGGCGGGATCGTTCGGCACCGCCGCGGCCGATCTCCTCGGCGCCGAGATCCCGATCGCCGGCTGCGCGGGCGACCAGCAGGCCGGCGGGTTCGCCCACGGATGCCTTGCGGCAGGGGATGCGAAGTGCACCTACGGCACCGGCGCGTTTCTCCTCTGCTCGACGGGGCGGGAGCACGTCGCGAGCACGGCCGGGCTGCTCACCACGCTCGGCTGCTCGGCCGACGCCCGGCCCAACTACATGCTCGAGGGCTCGGTGTTCGTGGCGGGGGCGCTCATCGGCTGGCTGCGCGACGGCCTCGGCATCATCCGCCGCGCGGCCGACATCGAGCCGCTCGCCCGGAGCGTGGCCGACTCCGGCGGGGTGATGGTGGTGCCGGCCCTCACCGGCCTCGGGTCGCCGCACTGGGATCCGCACGCCCGCGGGCTGATCGTGGGGATTACCCGCGGCACCACGGCCGCCCACATCGCGCGGGCGGCGCTCGAGGCGATCGCGCTCTCGGTGGGCGACGTGGTCGAGGCGATGGCGCACGATGCGGGCCGCGCCCCGCCGCGGCTCCGCGTGGACGGCGGCGCCACGGCCAACGACCTGCTCATGCAGATTCAGGCCGACGTGCTCGGCAGGCCGGTCGACCGGCCCGCCGTGCTCGAGACGACGGCTCTCGGGGCGGCGCTCCTCGCTGGGATCGCAACCGGGTTCTTCGCGGGCTCCGCCGCCGTGGCGGAGGCGCGGCGGATCGAGCGGGAGTTCGAGCCGCAGATCAGCGCTGCGGACCGCGACCGTCTGCGCGACCGCTGGCGCGACGCCGTGAGCCGCTCCCGTGGCTGGGCGATGTAGGTGCAGATTGTTCAATCTGCACCCGCCGGAGGCGGCGCCCGGCCGGATTCCGCAGAGTGCCACTCTGCGGCTACAGAAGGGCGAAGCTGTCCTACCGCACGACCGTGCCCGACGCCGTCGGCCGCTCGGCGATCGTCACGCGGGTCGTGTAGTGCTGCGGATTCGCAGCGAACGCCGCCCGCGTTTCCGGCGACGAAAACAGATACGTGCGCGCCTGATACGTGACGCCGTAGCGCCGCTGGCCGGCCACCTGGCGGCCTGAGTCGCACGCGAGCACGGGGTCGTCGCCCGACAGGGCAGGAGCGTAGCGGTCGGGGTCGGCGAGGAACGCCTGCTGCTGCGCGGGGCCCGCGAACAGGTAGGTGCGGCCCCGGTGACGCGCGCCCCACTGGGCACGGCCCTCCACCCACGTCCCCTTGTCGACGAGGCTCACCGGGCAGAAGCCCTCGAGCCCGAGCGGCATCGAGCCGTAGGGGTCGGGGCCGGCCGCGGGCGCGGCCGACGCCGTGGCGGTGGTGGCGGGTGTGGCCGGGGTTGCCGCCGCGTCGGGCTGCTTCGGTTTCGTGAAGATCGAAAACGGTTTCTGGAGCGCGGCGAGGAACGAGGCTCCGGCCGACTTCTTCTCCGGCTCGGGCGTGGTGGCCGGGGCGGGAGGTGCCGCGGGCGTCGGGGACGCCGGGGCTGCGGCGGGTGCGGCCGTGGCAACGCCCCCCGGTGCAGCGCCGGAGGGCTGGGCATTCAGCCATGCGGCGTTGCCGGTCGGCGACGTCGCCGGGTCGATCATCGGCCGCTGCTGCGCGACGGGGGCATCGGGCGCGAAGGGCATCGGGCGCGTGGTCTGTTCGGCCGGCCATGCCGGCGGCGCCGCCGGCAGCGTGGGCTCATCGGTGGGCTGCGCGAAGGCCTGTGGCCCGACCGGCGCGGCGGTGGCCGGCGCGGCCGGTGGCGCCTGGGCCGCCTGGCTCACGAAGTCGGAATGTTCACGGATCGCGGCCACCGGGGTGACGACGCTCGTTGTGCCGGCGGCGTCCTGGGCGGCGCGGCTGGCGGCGGCGACGAACGCGGCAGGCGTGGTCGGGCACTCGAATCGCGCCAGGATGCGGTCGTGCGCGTCGACGATGCATGCCGTGGGAACCTGGGCGATCCCCATGGCCCGCGCGGTGGACGCTTCGACGTCGACGTCGACACGCACCGGCTCAAAGGAGGCGGTCAGCAGGGCCACGGTTTCCGCCGCCGGGAACACGTCGCGGACGAGCCTCGCACCCGATTCGGTCGATCCGGAGCTGAAGATCACGAGCACGGGGCGATGGCTGACGAGGGCCGCCTGCTTCGCCGCGGCGAGATCGGCATGCCAGGGAACGGCGGCCTCCGCCACCAGGGCCTCCCGCGCGGGGAGGTCGGCTCTGGCCACGGGTGCTGCCCCGGCCAGCCCGAAGACAACGACGTGCACGATCGCGGCGCGAGTGCGGTTGGAAAGCATGGTTTCACCGGGGCGTTCGCCGGCTCCAACGGCGGGAAATGGGGGCAGGGACGGCCACAAGGCCGCTTCCCCCGGAAGGTGTATCGGTCGAAACGGTTGTCCGAATCGCATCGAAATGCCGGCCGCCCGGCCCGGGCCGGTTTCCTGCGGTCTCCCGACCACCCAGGCTGCCATCTGGCGAGCAACTGGGTCATCCGAGACCCCGCTGCTTGACATCCCCGCCCTGGCGTCTGATACTTGCACGGGTGGTTTGAGCCACAGTTGCGGGGGCCGAAAATCAGGCCCTTGCGGAGTGGTGGCTCGGTCGATTCTGGTCGGACCAGGGTCGTCAGGAATTGTTCCCGAGTATTTCTCAGTCGAACGATTCCCACGGGTGCTCCCCGCCACGCGGTCTGGCAGTTTTTCTGCAGAGTCTCTGACCGCTGGACGTGGTGGGAGTGTTTTCGTGGGGCGAGCATCGGCTCCCTCGGTGTTCGGACCGCAGTTCCCGCGCAGATGGCCCCGGTGAGACGGGGCAGGCGAGAGAACGGCGTCCAGGGGCAGCCAGCAGTTCTGTGATCGTCCGCCGCCGGCGGATGCACGGCCTGAGTTCCTTTGTAGCGAGAGTGTTCTGATCCATGTCGAAGCGGAGACGGTCGAGGGGGCGGGGGTATGGCGGCCAGGGTGGTCCGGGCGGTCAGGGCGGCTTCGGCCCCGGTGGCCAGGGACAGGCTGGCCAGGGCCAGGGCTACGGTGGCGGGTATGGCGGCCGACGGCGGCGGTATCGCCGCGGTGGCGGCGGTGGTGGTCCGGCGGCCGGGATGGCCGGAGCGGGCGCCGTCGACATGGAAGGGGAGGGCATGCGCCCGCCGGAGATGGAGCCGGAGGTCACCGAGAACGGCGAACCGATCCCGCTCGAGCCCGGGCAGGGCGTGCTCGAAATGCATCCCAACGGCTACGGCTTCCTGCGCAGCGCGGAAACGAACTACACGCGTGAGCGCACCGACCCCTTCGTGCCCGGCACGATGGTCGAGCGGTATCGGCTGCGGGAGGGCGTGTACATCAAGGCGCTCGTGCAGCCCGGCCGGCGGCAGCAGGGCCCGCGGGTGAAGGAGATCCTCGAAGTCGAGGGGATGCCGCCCGACGACTATCCGAACGTGAAGACGTTCGACCAACTCACGCCGATCAATCCCGAGACCTGGCTGCGGCTCGAAACGGGCCAGCAGCCGCTCACGACCCGCGTGATGGACCTGCTCACCCCGCTCGGCAAGGGGCAGCGGGCCCTGATCGTGGCCCCTCCGCGCACCGGCAAGACCGTGCTCCTCCAGCAGGTGTCGCAGGCGGTTTCGGCGAACCATCCGGAGCTCTCGCTCGTGATGCTCCTCGTCGACGAGCGGCCCGAGGAAGTCACCGACATGCGCCGCAGCGTCAAGGGCGAGGTGCTCGCGAGCAGCCTCGACTGCGACGTCGAGAGCCACGTGCGGCTGTCGCAGCTCGTGATCGAGCGGTGCAAGCGGATGGCCGAGACCGGCAAAGACGTGTTTCTCCTGATGGACTCGATCACCCGCATGGCCCGGGCCTTCAACAAGTGGGTGGGCAACACCGGCCGCACGATGTCGGGCGGCGTCGACATCAAGGCGCTCGACATCCCCAAGAAGCTGTTCGCGACGGCCCGCGTGTTCGAGGAAGGCGGGTCGCTCACGATCGTGGCCACGGCCCTCGTCGACACCGGCAGCCGGATGGACGAGCTGATCTTCCAGGAGTTCAAGGGCACCGGCAACATGGAGCTCGTGCTCGACCGGAAGCTCGCCGACCGGCGGGTGTGGCCGGCGATCGACATCTCCCAGTCGGGCACGCGGCGCGAGGAGAAGCTGCTCGACGCGAACACGCTGCACGCCTGCAACATGCTGCGGCGCACGCTGTCGAGCATGCATCACGTCGATGCGATGGAGCAGCTCACGAAGCAGCTGGCGAAGTTCAAGAGCAACCGCGAGTTCATCTCGCTGATCGCCAGCTCGCGGGAGTGACTAGCGCGACTGAAACCGGGCCAGCCAGTAGGCATACTGCGGGTCGCCGCAGCGGAACGAGAACACCGCGTCGGGAAGACGCTCGCGATCATTCCCCGCGGACCGCACCCGCACCACGATGGCGCCGTCGTCGCGCTTCTGGATCGTGAGGCGCTCGTCCGGGATGGCGGCGGCTTCGGTTTGGGTGGGCATGGGAGGCGGGAAAGTCAGGCTGACAACTCAAGCATAGGTCGCCGACCGGCGCGTGCAAGTTTTTTCCTCTGGCGGTGAGCCGCGGTCTCCATCCCCCCCTTTTTGACACCCCGCGCAGGCCATTTCTATACTCGCACAAGGTCGCTGCATCCCGGAGCCCGCCCCGCATGACGCCCTACGCCTCGCTGGCCGACGACTTCTACATCAACATGAATCTGGCCACGGAGATGGAGCTCCCCGCCCAGCGGGAGACGGTGCTCCACTTCTTCGAGTGCGTGCAGAAGAAGTTTCCGACGATGCGGAAGTTCTACTGCCGCGACAAGCGGGATTACGTGCTCGAGGAAGACAAGGACCAGGGCCGCTACCGTTGGGCGGCCGTGGAGTCGAAGCGGCTCTGCTCCGGGCAGGTGAACCCGCCCTCGATCGAGGCGGCGCTCGAGCAGCACCGGCTCGTGCTCGATCTCGCCCCGGCCCTCCTCTCCGTGAGCCCGCTCGACTGCGAGGCGCTCGACCTGCTCTTCGGGTTCGACTTCGCCTACCGCGGGAATCACAACGCCCTTCTCGCCGAGGCCCTGGGCGTGGGCTCGGCCCTCGACCGCGTGGCGGACCTGCCGGGCGGCCGGGTGATCAACTTCGAGCCGTCGCTCACGATCGCGCTCGACGAGGATTGCCGGGTGCAGGTGCGCGTGAGCACGGAGACCCGGACAAACGCCTTCCAGGTGCGGACGGGCGAGTTTGCCGAGGAGCAGCTGAGCGTCTACGTGACGGCCCGGCAGTATGGGAGCCTCGACCCGCAGGCGACCTATGCCGACACGATCGACCGTCTCGCCCAACTCGCCCGCGAGGTGGTCGACGCCTGCGTGATCGAGCAGATCCTCAAGCCCCTCGCCCGCACCATCTCGCTCAAGTAGGACAGGCGTCAGCCTGTCCTACTCCATGCGGAGCCCACGCCGGACAGCAGGGACGGCTGTCCTACCGGCGGCGGCGGTCGTCGTCGCCACGGTCCGACCGCGGACGGCTGCGGGCGTCGAGGTTGCCGGCGATCACGATCCCGATCGCCTCGACCCAGCTCGGCACGTCGCGCACGGCATCGAGGCCGCTCTCGGCGATGACGTCGTCTTCGGCATGCCGCTGCTCGCGCCGCGGCTGATCCTGCACGGCCTCCTCCACGCCGAGGAACTCGAGCCCTTCGTCGTCCTCGTCGTAGCCGCGGGACACGGGTGCGAAGTCGTCGCGGCTGCGGCGGGCGAGGCTCGAGCTCGACGACGTGCGGTCGCGGTCGCGGTCACGGTCGGCGCCGCGCCGGCCACGCCGGCCACGCCGCGACGTGGATTCACTCCCGCCTTCGGACGCCGGACGCCGCGAGGCGTCGTCGCCCCGTCCGCGGCGGCGCCGCCGACCGCGACGGCCGCCATCCGTGCCGCCGCTGCCCGGTTCGCGGGATTCCGGCTGACGCACCGTCTGGGGACGGCCGTATCCTGCGGGAAGCGGCTCGTCGTCGAGATCGTCGCCCGGCTCTCGGCGCGGGGCGGCATCGCCGCCCTGGTCGGCGGACCGTTCTTCTCCCGCCACACCGCGGCGTCCGCCCCGGCGGCCGCGCCGACGCCGGCGCCGCCGCGGGCGACCCTCTTCATCGAGCGGCGGCCTCTCGAGCGACTCGCCAGCGGCCGCCGGCCGCCCTTCGCCGACGTCGTCGAGCGGTTCGGCGTCGAGGTCGGCATCGCCGGGGACGGGCTCGTCGCCGAGGCGTGCGGGGATGGTGGTCGCTTCGCGGTCGCGCCGGCCGCGGCCGCGGCCTCGTCCGCCGCGCCGGCCGCGCCGACGCCGCGGGCGACCTTCGCCGCCGGTCTCCGCGCCGTCGCCACGCGGCTCGCCGCCGTCGCGGCGGCGGTCGGCGTCGATCGCATCGCCGCGGTCCGCGTCATCGCGTTCCATCCGTTCGGAACGCTGGGGGCGATCCGACCGCTCGGGCCTGCGGGGCTCCTCCTCGAAGCCGAACTCCCGACGGGGCGGAGCGGGCCGCTCGACCGGCCGCGGTTCCCGGCTCGGTGGGGCCTCGGCCGGGAGGCGGGCCTCCACAGGCGGTCGCGGCTCCGCGGGCCGACGTTCGGCCGGCCGGGCCGGCTCGCGGGACGGCGGGAGGCCGAGGTTCGAGTCGAGCTCGTCCCAGCCCTGCGTGGTGCGCGGGGCGGCGGCGCGAGGCGATGCCGGCCGCGGCTCCTGGCGGGGTTTTTCCACCGGTCGCTGCGGCGGTGGCGACGGCTCACTGCCGGGGGAGGCGCCGAGCGATTCGGCAAGGGATGCCCAGGGATCTTTTTCTTCCGGCATGTGCGGTTCGCGAAAAGAGGGGGAAGATTGAGGAACCAAATGGGGCAGGCCGCGTGGTGACGCGCCGCCTCATCCGCCCACGCTGCGGCGGGCACGGATCGCCCCAAGATAGCAGAATCGGCCCCGGTCGTCGCCGGGGGGCCCGGCCCCGCTCACGGGTTCGGCAGCACCAGCGACCGGATCATGTTGCCGTTGTCGGCCACGTCGAACAGCGGCCGGTAGGGGCTGGCCAGGCTGCGGCGCGACCGGCCGGCCGGGTAGTAGACGAGGTTCACCGACACGTTCCAGGCCGCGGGGCCGAAGGTCGAGATGGTGCCGACCTCGTCCACGGTGGCCCGTTCGGTCTGCTTCGGGATCAGGTAGGTGAACGTGCCCTCGAGCGCGAGGCTGCGTGTCATCGGGGCCCGCATCGAAGAGCCGACGAGGCCGTCGCCGTTGCCCGACGCACCGCCCCACACCCGCCACTCGTTGGCGTCGCCGAAGTGCAGCCGGTAGAAGCCGGTGTAGAGGTCGAGCGTGGTGCCGGTGATCTGCGTGGATCGCCGGGGCGCGAAGATGCCGAGCTGCTCCGTCACGTTGTGGGCGCCCCAGTAGCCGATTTCGTGGTAGCCCCACACGTAGCTCAGTTCGCTGCGGATCTGGGCCACGTTGACGTCGGTGAACCAGCCGTCGCTGAGATAGTCGTAGACGGCGCCACCCTGGAGGCCGCGTCCCTCGAAGGCCCGCGTGAAGAAGCCCGTGGTCACGAACACCTGGTCGCGCGAGCCCTTCGTGAACGGAGTGCCGTTGATGGTGAGCGTCGTGGGCTGGAAGCTCGTCTGCACGCCGCGGACGCCCACCTGCCAGCCGACCCCGAACGCATTCCAGAACGGCATCGCCCAGTTGAGGTATTCGTTGACGCCGTAGTTGCCGTGGATCCCGAGGTCGGTCGGGTTGGTGAAGCTCGTGACGCCGGCGCTGGCCGTGAAGTCGCGATACCACCGCCAGCCGTAGTACGGCCGGCCGAACCGTCGCAGCCAGGCACAGATCCGGCCGTCGTGCTGGCAGAGCGGCAGGCAGAACGGCTCTTCGTCTTCGCACGCGTAGGGGTCGTCGTAGAACGATTCGACGTGCACCTGGGCGGGATACTGCCCCATCCACATGCCCGGATCGGAGGCCGGGCCCGCCATGGTCGGGTCGAACCCGCCCTCGATCGTCATGCCCGGCATGTCGGCAGGCATGCCGCCCATGCCACTCATGCCGTCCATCTCGAGTTCGAGCGTCGTCGAGGGCGGGATCGTGGCCGCGGGTGCGGGGCTGGGGAGCGTCTGGGCGGGCGTGGGCTGGGCCGCGGCGGGCAGCCGCCCGGGCACGGCCGCGTCGTCGAGCGCAGCCGACTGCGCGTTGCGGGCCATCACCGAGGGCATCGCGTCGACGTTCATCGCGATGCGGTCGCGCGGGCGGGCCTGGGGGGCGGCCGGGTTGAATCGCGGGGCGTCGCCGCCTCCGGCCGCCAGCCTGTTCGCCGACGGATACTTCGGGCCGCGCGGCATCACTTCGGCGGCGAGCACGGGGCGGCCCCGTTCCCCCTGCGGGGCACGGATCACGTTGATGCCGAAGATGCTGTCGGGGTCGGCGGGCGCGGAGGTCTGCAGATTCCCGGCGAGCCGGTTGTTGCTCATCCATCCGCCGACGTCGCCGAAGTTGAGCGTGAAGTTCTGCCGGAGCGGGGCGTAGCCGGGCCGCGCCGGGGCGGCATCCGCGACTGGCGGCACGCCGGGCGGCAGGCCGACCGATGCGGCCGACGCGGGCGGTAGGCGGGGCGTGGTGGAGGCGGCCGTGGCGGTCGTGGGCGGGGCAACCGCCTGCCCAGGCACACCCGCGGCTATGGCCGCAGGAGCGGCCTGCGTCGCCGGTGCTGCGGGAGCCTCGACTGGGGCCGAGGCGATGCGGTGCGGCGTCCACCGGAGGTTCGAGCCCGAGCTGTCCGCGGGGGCGGCTCCGTCCTGTGCCCAGGCGCCCAGCGCGCCGGCCGTGGTGACGAGCACCGCGCCTGTCAGTTTCAGCCAACCATTCCGCACGTTCATGGCCTCACTCCTCCGGGAGCATCGCGGGGCGGCCTTCGCCCGACGCGACTCTCCAATCGGTAGGGGTATCGGCATCCCGACGACCGGAACTTCTGGCAAATTCGACGCGACAAGCACGTCTTGCCCAGCTTGCCCGGCTTATGCGAGGGCGGCCGCGAGGTCGTCGCGCAGATCCTCGAAGGCCTCGAGGCCGACGGCGAGGCGGATGAGGCCGTCGGCGATGCCGACCGCGCGGCGTGCCGCCGGCTCGTACGACCCGTGCGACATCACGGCCGGCAGTTCGATGAGCGACTCGGCGGCCCCGAGGCTCACGGCAAGCTGGAACAGCCGCGTCGACTCCACAACCCGGCGGGCGGCGGCGACATCGCCGTCGATCTCGAAACTCAGCAGGCTGCCGAACCCGCCCTCCATCTGCCGGCGGGCGATGGCGTGGCCGGGGTGGGAGGGGAGGCCGGGGTAGTGCACGGCCCTCACGCGCGGGTGGGCCAGCAGCCACTCGGCGAGCGCGAGGGCCGTCGCCGACTGGGCCCGCACGCGGAGGTCGAGCGTCTTCAGGCCCCGCGAGCAGAGGAACGACTCGAACGGCCCCATCACGCCGCCGGTGGCGTTCTGGAGCCAGTGCAGCCGGTCGCCGAGGGCCGCGTCGCGCACCACGAGCGCCCCGCCGAGCAGGTCGCTGTGGCCGCCGATCGACTTCGTGGCCGAGTGCATCACGATGTCGGCACCGTGGTCGAGCGGCCGCGTGAGGGCGGGCGTGGCCACGGTGGCGTCGCAGGCGAGCAGGGCCCCGGCCGCGTGCGCGATCCCGGCGCAGGCGGCGATGTCGGTGATCGAGAGCAGCGGATTGCCCGGCGACTCGATCCACACGAGCCTCACGTCGGGGCCGACGGCCCGGGTGACGGCGGCCGGGTCGCTCGTGTCGACGGCGGTGATCGTGATGCCGCGGTCGGCGAGGAGCTTGTTGAACAGCCGCCAGGTGCCGCCGTAGATGTCGGTGCCGGTGACGATCCTCTGCCCGGGGGCCACGAGCTGCGCCGCGCAGTGCGTGGCCGCCATGCCGGAGGCGAACGCGAGGGCCCGCGTGCCGTTGTCGAGCGCGGCGAGCGTGGCCTCGAATGCGCCGCGCGTGGGGCTCGCCGTGCGGGCGTAGTCGTAGGCCGCCGTCATCGACACGTCGGGCTGCACGAACGTGCTCGCCACGTGGATCGGGGGCACGATCGCGCCGGTGGCGGGATCGCGCTCCTGGCCGACGTGGATCGCGCGGGTGCGGAACTGCATGGCGGGAGTCAGCCGAGGGCTTGGGCGAGGTCGGCGATCAGGTCGGCTGAATCCTCGATGCCGCAGGCGAGGCGGATCATGTTGTCGTGGATGCGGAATGCGGCCCGCTCCGCGGGAGAATAGTTCCAGTAGCTCATCACCATCGGCTGCTCGATCAGCGACTCGACGCCGCCGAGGCTGGGCCCGATCCGCGGGATCTTCACGGCGTCGACCACGCGGGCGGTCTGCCGCCAGTCGGCGTCCTTCAAGAGAAACGTCACGAGCCCGCCGAAGCCGCGCATCGTGCGGGCGGCGACCGCGTGGAAGGGATGGCTCTCGAGCCCGGG
>JBJSZP010000535.1:0-3517 GCA_046090365.1 Planctomycetia bacterium | reverse complement strand
CTCTGGCTCTCCTACTGGGGCTGGGCCTGGGGTGTGCTCGGCCTGCTGCTCGCCTATCCGATGCTCGCGGCGGTGAAGATCGCGGTCGCCCACGTGAAGGGGGGCGAGGGCTGGGCCGTGCTGCTGAGCGAGGAGTGAGGCCTGGGGCCAGTGACAGGCTGAAGCCTGTCCGAAGGCGGGTGAATTCAGCCGTGGTCTGGCCTTGAGGCTCGCGACCGGCGTTCGCTACCGTCCCCCGCCCACGGTTGACGCCGCAGGGCTCTGGCTGTGGATCCGGAGGTTTCCGTCATTCCTACCCCGTCGCTTCCGCTCCGGGCTTTATGCGTTCCACGAAGCCCCCGGCGGGAGCCGGGGGATGCCGCAATCTTGTCCTTGTTCCTCGCCCTCGTCACCTGCGCAGTCGGCGCTGCCGAGGATCTCGACCGGCGAGCGCCCACCGGCACGGTCCCGGGCCACCCTGCCCTCGCCCGCTCGCCGCGGCACACCACCACCGCGCAGGGCCGCCAGGGGGATGCCGTGAACGTGGCGTTCATCGGCACCGAGGAGGAACTGCACCGCACGCTCGCGGCGGCGGGCTGGTTTGCCGCCGACCCGATCACGCTCCGCACGTCGATCAAGATCGCGGCCGACGTCGTGCTCCGGAAGCCCTATGCCCACGCCCCCGTGAGCGACCTCTATCTCTGGGGCCGCCGCCAGGACGCCGCCTTCGAGCAGCCCGTGGGCGACAGCCCCAAGCAGCGGCACCATGTGCGGTTCTGGCGGTCGGCCGAGGTGGACCACCACGGCGAGCCGCTCTGGCTCGGGGCCGCGACCTACGACGAACGCGTCGAGATCAGCCGCACGACCGGTGGCATCACGCACAAGATCAGCCCCGACATCGACCGCGAGCGCAACAAGCTCGTGAGCGACACGATCCGGGCCGACACCCTCGACGGCTACTACTGGGTGGAGCAATTCCACGCGCAGCCCGAGGGGCGAAACGGCGGCGGCGATCCGTATTTCACCGACCGGCGGCTGGCCGTGGGCGTGATCGACGTCGTCCGGTAGCGCCAGGCGAAAGTGGCTATCGGCCGGGCCGGCGGCAGGCATCGCGGTCGTGGCCCTCCCCGACGCACGGGCTACAATCGTCGCCAGAGAGGATTTCTCCATGCCCGCCCTTGCCGTCGGCGACGTCGCGCCCCCCTTCACCGCCGTGCTCCAGGACGGCAGCCGCTTCGACTCGGCGAGCGTCGTCGGCAGGAAGATGGTGGTGCTGTTCTTCTACCCCAAAGACAACACGCCGGTGTGCACGAAGGAGGCCTGCGCCTTCCGCGACTCCTACGAAAAATTCACCGCGGCGGGGGCCGAAGTGATCGGCGTGAGCAGCGATTCGCCGGCCACCCACCGGGCCTTCGCGGAGAAGCACCGGCTCCCCTTCCCGATCATCAGCGACCACGACCGGGCGCTGCGAAAACTGTTCGGCGTGCCGAACCCGCTCGGCGTGATCCCCGGCCGCGTCACCTACGTGATCGACCGGCAGGGCGTGGTGCGGCTCGTGTTCAGCGCGCTCCTCGCCTCCGACGACCACGTGCACAAGGCGCTCGCAGCGGTGCAGGAGGCTGGCGGCGCATCGTGAGGCCCACCCTCGGTCCCCTACCCCGGATCTCACCATGAAAAAGAAGACTGCAAAAAACTCCCGGCCGATCGACCGCTCCGCCGATGCGGAGGCGACCTACATCTGCGACTCCTGCGGCGAGGAGATCGTCGTGCCGGTCGACATCTCGGCGGGGTCGCACCAGGACTACGTCGAGGACTGCCCGGTGTGCTGCCATCCGATGCGGCTGCACGTCGACATCGACCCCGACGGCGAGGCCCACATCGCCGGCGAGCACGAGTAGCCGCTCGGCACCTGGCCGCGGCCGGGCACGGGAAACGAGCCTGCGGAAGGCTTCGCGGGGGAGCGGCTATCGGCCGGTGAGCACGCCGGCGATGGCGGCATTGATGAGCGTGGCGAGAAACCCGGCGAACAGCGCCTTGCCGCCGAGCTTCGCGAGGTCGTGGCGGCGGGAGGGCGCGATCGCGTCGATGCCGCCGAGCTGGATGCCCACCGACGAAAAGTTGGCAAACCCCGTGAGGGCGTAGGCGGCGAGCTCGAACGACCGCTTCTGCATCGCCCCGTCGGCAAGGAGCTTTTTCATCTCGAGGTAGGCGTAGTGCTCGTTGATCGAGAGCTTCGCCCCGAGGAGGGCGCCCACGTGCTGCTGGTCGGCGGGCTCCACGCCCATGAGCATCGCGGCCGGCGCGAACAGCCAGCCGAAGATCATCTTCAGCGAGAGGCCGTCGGGGATCCACGCGGCGGGCAGGCCGCACCAGCCGAGCAGCGGCTTCACGCAGCCGAGGAGGCCGTCGAACATCGCCACGAACGCGATGAACACGATCAGCATGGCGGCCACGTTGAGGGCCAGCCGCAGGCCGTCGATGGCGCCGGCCGCGGCGGCGTCGACGGCGTTGACGTAGGGCGACTTGATCTCCGTGTGCGGCGTGAGGCCGCTCGTCTCGGGCGTCGAGGTCTCGGGGAAGATGAGCTTCGCGAGATACAGGCTGCAGGGGCAGGCCATCACGCAGGTGGTGAGCACGGCCACGGGATCGGCACCGTAGTTGATGTACACGGCCATCATCCCGCCGGAGATGTGGGCGAAGCCGCTGACCATCAGCGTGGAGAGCTCCGAGCGGGTCATCCGCGGCACGTAGGGCTTCACGATCAGCGGCGCCTCCGTCTGCCCCATGAACACGTTGGCGGCCACGGAGAGCGTCTCGGCCCCGCTCGTGCCGAGCATGAACACCATCACGCGGGCGAACAGCCGCACGATCCCCTGGAGCACGCCGTAGTGGTAGAGCACGGTGAAGAAGGCCGACACGAACAGGATCGGCGGCAGCGCCTTGAAGGCGAACATGAACAGGAATTCCTTGCCCGGGTTGAGCGCGAGGTCGCCGGGGTTGGCGAGGTTGCCGAACACGAACCGCGCCCCCTCGTCGGAAAACCCGATGAACGCCTTCACGACCTCGCCGAGCTGCTCGAACAGGCCGCGGACCGACCACACCGTGCCCCCGAGCGTGACGCTGCCGTGGATCACGAGCACGGCGAGTGCGAGCTGCAGGAGGATGCCACCGACCACCGTCCGCCAGTTCACGCCGCGGAGGTTCGTCGACGCGGCCGCCGCGAGCACGAAGAAGGCCACGCAGCCGATGAGGGCGGTGCCCTTGGGGCCGAGCGTGCCCTGGAGGGCGTAGGCGAGGGCCGTGAGCCCGACGAACGCCCCGAGCAGGCCGAGCCGCCAGGGCAGCGGCGTGCGCTCCGTCGATTCCTCGGGGGGCGGGGCGGCCGCCATGTCGGCCGTGCCGTTGTCCGCATCCGCTGGCTGCATGAGAGTCCTTCTATAACGCCCGCTATACCGCCCGACCGGGAGCGAGAGCCCGCCGCCGCTGGCAAGATAGCGGGCCGCAGGGCTTCAAGGCGAGAGCCGCCGCCGAGGCCGAA
>JBJSZP010000534.1:0-3338 GCA_046090365.1 Planctomycetia bacterium | reverse complement strand
CTTGAACGACCAACGCGTCGCACCCGTCTCCATATCGAGGGCATGGAACGTGCCGTCGAGATCGCCAAGGTAGATCGTGCCCCCTGCGATCACGGGCACCGCTCCGAATGCCGTCTTTTCAAACGACCGGTGCCAGTGCTCGGCAAGCGGCAGGGAGAGCGGCATCGCCGACCGGCCTGTGGCGGCCGGGCAGCCGCGAGCGAGAGGCCAGGCATCGGCCGGGGCCTGGTCGATCTTGTCCGCGCGGACGACCGTCGTCAGCGCGATGCACAGCCAGAAAAAGATCAGGGCCGGGCGCGTCATCGTGCGGCCTCGTAGAGCCGGGCGAGATCCGCGGCAGTGACGGGCCGTGGATTAAAGCCGGCCGTCCATTGGGCCGCAGCCTGAGTGGCGAGTGCGGCTGTATCAGGCGCTGCGACGCGGGCTGCGGTGAGCGTGGTGGCCAGTCGCGAGCGGGCCAGCAGGTCTGCCAGCCATGTGGCGAGGCACTCGGCCGCGGCGCCTGGCTCGCAGGCCGTGCCGATTTCCCCGAGCAATTCGGCGTAGCCCGCGTTGCAGGCGGAGCCGTTGAACCGCACGACGTGCGGCAGCATCAGCCCCACGGCCTGGCCGTGGGCCACGTGGTGGGCGGCCGTGAGCGGATTCGCGAGCGCGTGGGCGGCGCCCAGCATCGAGTTTTCGATCGCCAGCCCTGCGAGCGCCGCCCCGAACTGCACGGCCGAGCGGGCCGCGATCGTGCCGCCGTCGGCGAACACCTCCGGCAGGTTCGTGGCCAGGAGTCGGAAGGCGTCGCGCGAGAAGAGCCGCGAGGCGGGCGTGGCGGCCCGGCTCACGTGGCTCTCGACGGCGTGCGAGAGGGCGTCGATGCCGGTGAGGGCCACAAGCGAGAGCGGCTGCGTGAGCGTGAGGTCCACGTCGAGGATCGCGATCCGGAAGGCGGCGCCCGCCGCGCCGCAGGCCATCTTCATGCCGGTGGCCGGGTCGCTGACGAGCGCGAACGACTGCGTCTCGCTGCCGGTGCCGGCCGTGGTGGGCACGGCGATCGAGGGCAGCATCGGTGCGGGCGTCGAGTCGCGGCCGCGGTAGTCCTGCATCCGGCCGCCGCAGGAAAAGAGAAAATTGATCCCCTTCGCGCAGTCCATCGACGAGCCGCCGCCGAGGCCCACGAGCAGGTCGGGCCGAAACGCCCGCGCCGCCTCCGCACCGGCGGCGATGTGGTCGGTGGTGGGGTTTTCGCCGAACGCGGAAAACACGGCGGCCGTCACGCCGGCCTCGGCGAGCCATCCGAGCGCCGCAGCGGTGTGCCCGGCGGCGACGATCCCGGGATCGCTGACGACGAGCGCCCGCACGGCGCCGAGCTCGCGGGCGAGGCCGCCGAGCCGGCGCAGCGATCCCGCGCCGACCACGAGCCGGGGGCCGGGCCGGACCTCGAACGTGCTCGGCTCGTCATCGGCCGCCATGCCGCCTCCGCTCACCGGGCCGCCGCCACCGCCTTGGGCACCACGCCCTCGGCTTTCGCCGCCGGCACCTGCAGGGCCCGCGAGCGGTAGAGGAAGTCGATGATGTTGCCCTCGTGGGGCTGGAGCCAGTCGAGCTTCGTGGTCGGGATCGGCCCGAGGTTGAGCCGGTCGATGTGCGTGCAGTCGACGAGCCGCCGCTGGAACGCCTCGTCCTCCGTGATCGCGGTGCCGACGAGCGTGGGCCCGATCCGCTCGAGCATCTTCTCCTGCGGGCATTCGACCACGCTCACGAACGGAAACATGTATTCCGCCTTCGCGATCTCGGGATCGGGCGTCGCGCAGTGCACCACGGTGGGCCGCAGCCAGCCGCACCGCTCCCCCTCCACGAACCGCGGGCCGTAGGCCGCGGTGGCGTGCGTGACGCCGGGCGCCTTGAGGCCCGCCTCGATCTGCTCCCACGTGGCCTTTGCGGCCCCGGGCACCGTGAAGGCGGCGAGCTTCGCGGCGGGATCGTCGGGCGGCAGCACGTCGATGGGCCCGAGCCTCGCCGCGAGCGCCTCGGCGATCGCCTTCGTGTGCCGGCTCGCATACACGGCCGACGCGTTGATGCACCCGCGGCCGCTGTTGGCCGCCACGCTCTCGCAGATCACGTCGAGGTGCCGCTCCCAGTCGTCGACGCAGTCGTCGCCGAGAATCACCTTCGAGAAGCCCGGCCCATGCACCTGCACGCTCGGGTTGCCGCGATACTGCTCAACCGTCTTCGCGCTCCCGAAGATCATGCTCCGCCCGCACCCGGCGAGGATCGCGCCGCCCACGTCGGTGGCCCCCGGATAGAGCCCGATCGCCTCGGCCGGGATCCCCGCCTCCACCATCGCCGCCGCCATCCGATACGGCGTCCACGGCTCCTGCCCGCCCGGCTTGAGCACGAGCCCCACGCCGAGCGCGATCACCGGCAGCCAGAGCGTGTGCACACCGGGCGAATTCGACGGCAGCACGAGCCCGAGCACCGGCGCCTGCGCCTGGTAGCTCACCACCACGCCGCGGTGCTCCGTGCCGTAGCCCTTCCAGAGGATCTCCGGCGGCAGCCCGCGCGACAGCGCATCGAGCATCCGATCCATGTTCGAGAGCACGAACAGGTTTTTCTGCATATTGGCCCGGCACAGGCTCTCGGGCAGCCCCGTCGTGGCCGATTGCTGCTTCACGAAGTCGTCGGGCGACTGCTTCGCATCGCCCACCTGCAGCGTGCCATGCGCATACAGATTGCCCGCCGTCTGCAGCCGCTCGACGATCTCCTCGGGATCGATCGCCAGGAGCGCGGCCCGCGCCTGGCCCGCCTTCTGCAGATCACGGCCGACGATCGCCCCGCCGACCTGGCTCACCTCGGCGACGGGCTCGCCGCTGAGAAAGTGGACGAGCGTCGTCCGTTCGAGCGACTCATACGGCTTCCCAAACCGCCAGGCGGGCAGATGCATGCGTAAACTCCTCGTGGCCTGAATGTCGCCACCATTCTAGCCTGCGTGGGCCAAGCGTTCCGCTTGCCTGCGGGACAGGCTTGAGCCTGTCACTGCCCTTACTCGAGCGCGCCGGCTTCGGGCTCCCCGTATCCCGTCGCCGGACGCTCACTGCGCCCCTCCGTGGGCTTCGTTCGCTCGGAGTCACAGGCGTTGCGCCATCCCTGGCTCCGCTGGTGACTCACGCCGGCTCCCGGGACACGGGGAGCCCGAAGCCTCCTCAACTGGAAAGGGGAGGCGAGGGGTTGCCCCTACCATTGAGCCGGCGTATGCAGGCAAGCGCAGCCATGGATGGCGCAGCGCAGCCGGAGTCGAGCGAACGGAGGCCTGGAGGGCCGCAGTGAGCGTCCGGCGAGGTGGTACGGGG
>JBJSZP010000533.1:0-9374 GCA_046090365.1 Planctomycetia bacterium | reverse complement strand
GCCTCGGAGAAGTTCATCACGAACATGAAGAACGTGATGAGCTGAAACGTCATGTCGATCATCGGCGTCATGTCGATGTCGGTCGTCGACGGTGAGCCGCCTGCTTTCCGGGCCATGGTCGGCTCACTTCTTGCCCATGTTCGCGAACCGCGACATCAGCCGCATCGCCTCGGTATCGACGTCGCCGTTGAGCTTCTGGAGCCAGTTCTTGAAGAGCGCGAAGCAGGCGATGGCGGGGATCGCGAGCCAGAGCCCGATCAGCGTCGTGATGAGGGCCTGCGAGATGCCGATGGCGAGCTCGTTCGGCTTGGGCGCCGTGGCCGACTTGGCGATGATCATGAACGCCGACACCATCCCGTCGACCGTGCCGAGCAGGCCGAACATGGGGGCGAGCGCCCCGACGAGCGACACGTAGCTGATCTTGTGCTCGAGCTTCATCGCCTGCTCCCCCTCCTCGGCCTGGAGGGCCTCGACGGCGGCGCCGTAGCCCGACTGCAGTTTGCCCATGCCCGCCGCGAGCACCTGCCCGAGATAGGAATCGTCGCTCTTCGCGAGTTCGTACGCCTGCTGATACTCCTTCGCGTCGAGATGGGCCTCGAACGCCTGACTCAGCCCCGGCGGCATCAGCACCGGCTTGCGGATCTGCAGGAAGCACATCACGAGCAGCGCCACGAGCCCGAAGGAGAGGAGGAGAAACACGATCACATACTTCAGGCCGAGGGCGTTGTAGTAGAAGACGAGCATGCTCTCGCCCTCCGCCGACGCCTCTTCTTCCGCGGCGGCCTCCTCGTCTTGGGCCTGAGCGACACCGGGGGCGATCGTGAGCGTCGGCCCGACCGCCGCGGCGAGCATCGCCACGGCCACGAGCAGCCGCCCGAGGAGGCCGCGGCCCGGCGCCGTCCCCCACCAGCCCGCGTCATCCCGGCACCCGTCAACGACTCCCATCCGCATCACGTGTCTCCTTGCAGAATGATTCCGAATCGATGCCCATCCTACGCCAAAGGGCTGCGGCCCGCAAAAGCCGATCCACGACGATGCCCCTCAGGCGCCTCCGGCCGCAGCGACCTTCTTCGCCCACGGGCTCGTGGGATACGAGTCCTGGAGCAGCTTGCGGGCTTCGCGCGCTCGCTCCGGATTCTTCCCCTTTTCCCAGAGTTCTGAAAGGTGGGCGAGCGCCTCGGCGTGGCTCTCGGGACTGCCGTTGTAGACGAGATCGACCGTGAGGAAGGCGATGAGGGCGTCCTGGTCCTTGTCGCCCGCGGCCCGATAGGCGGCACCGAGCACGTTGTAGGCCCGGCCGAGCAGATTCTTCTCCTCGGGATCGGCCCGCTTGATGAGCCCCTGCACGAGGGCCACGGCGTCGGCGTTCTTGCCGAGTTGCGCGAGGCAGCGGGCCTTGCCGAGCTCCGCGCCGCGCTTTTGCTCGGCGCTGGCGTCGTCGCTGGCGTCGACGGCGAGGGCCGCGTCGTACTCGGCCATCGCCTCGGCGAACTTCTGCTGCTCGAACAGCATGCCCGCCTTCGCGGCAGCCGCCCGCACCTTGAACGCGGCGGGCCCCTTCGCGAGCGTGGCGTAGGCGGCGAGCGCCGCGTCGGCCTTGCCGGCCCGCGCGAGAAGGTCGCCGAGCAGTTGCTGCATGTCGTATGCGTGGAAACTCTTCGGATGCTTGGCCAGGAATTCACCCACCATCCGGCCCGCGTCCTTGGGGTCGGCTCCGGCCGCGAGGGCGGCCCGGCCAGCGGCGGCGGCCTTCACGAACTCCAGTTCCTCGAGCACGAGTGGCTCGGCGCCGTCGAGTTCGGCCGCCTCGACCTTCGCCACTTCCTCCACCGCATCGGCGGCCCGGCCGCGGGCGAGCATCGACCGCGCCGCCCGCAGCGACTGCGGCTCGCCACCGAACTGCACGTCGCGGATCTGGTCGATCGGGATCTTGCGGGTTTCGCCGCCGCGCTCCTCGACCTCCACCCCCTCCGTCGAGACGGCCACGACCTTGCCCGTGACCGTGCCCTCGGTCGACACCACCCGGTCCGGGGCCTGGGCCTGCAGCCGGCCGCCCCAACCAACGGAGGCACATGCCAGCACCACAACGGCCGGCCAGACGGCCCTCACACCACTTCGCCGACCCATGATCGATCCACTCATGCCTCGAACCCCCTCCGCGTGCCTGGTTTGCATGTCATGTGCCCGCCCCGGTCGCGGCCGGCTGGGCCTCCTTGAGGCCCGCCAACCCCTTGGGCGCCGGATTGCCCCGGTTTTTCTCGATCTCCTTGAGCAGCCTGTCGAACTGCTTTTCCATCCCCTTGCCGCCCATCTCCGGATAGAGCTTGTAGGTGATCGCGATGTCGTTGAACGCCATCTCGAGGAGTTTCTCACGCTCCTGCGTGGCAGCCTTGGCCCGGGCAAGCCGGCACGTCGCCACGTTGAGGCGGGCCGTGAAGAACTTGGCCCGCGCCTCGAGGGCCTTGTCGTCGCTCGAGGCGAAGGCCTGGCGGGCCAACTTGTTGGCGATGCCGCCCCAGCCCCAGACCACGCTCGCGCCGCTCCTGCGGCCGACGATCGCCTGCTTGAGATACTGCTCGGCCTTCTCCTTGTCGGCCGACTTCTCGCCCGCAGTCTGGAGGAGCTCGGCCGCCTGGATCTGCGTGTCGAGCGAATTCTGCCGCTTGGGATCGGCGAGGATCCAGTCGATCTGCTCCTGGGCCTCGTCCCACTTGCCGAGTTCCCGATACACGTTGGCCACCTTGAGGCGGATCGCCGGCTCGAACTTGGCGATCTCCTCGCCGCCTTTCTCGAGCAACTTCTGGTAGGTCTCGGCCGCCTTGGCCAGATAGCCTTCGGCCTTCGCCTTCGGCACCACCGACCCGGTGCCGGCGCCGGACCCGAGCGAGAGGTAGGTCGTCGCCACCCACATCTGCGACGACGTCTTCGGGTCGCGCTTGGCCACGCCGTCGAGAAACTTCTCGAATCCGCCGAGGATGGCAGTGGCCTGGGCGAGCGCCTCGGGCGACCCGGCCTTGCCGCCGGCGCCGAGCGCGTCAAGCTGCCCCTGGAGGTCGCGGCCCATCGTCAGATACATCGCCGTCAGCTTGGCCGACGCCTCCTCACCGGTGCCCGCGGCCGCCTCGAGCTTGTCCATCGCCAGCTGGGCCTTCTCGAGCTGCTCCGCCTGGATGAAGAACCGGAGCGCGACGGGCAGCGTCGCCTCGGCGAGATTACCGGTCGCGAAGTTTGGATCCTTGCCGTTCACGAGCGTCCACGGGCCGTACTCGGGATGTTCGAGCAGCTGCTGCGCGAGATCACGGTTGCCGTCTTCGATCGCGATGCGCACCCGGGCGAGGGCGGCGGCAACGGTGGTCTTGGTCGGCGGCGTGCCGGCCGGGATGGCGGCGAGCCCCTCGTCGATCGCCTCGGCCGCCCGCTGCTTCCACGCGGCGAGCGACTCGGCGGACGGCCGCGCGGCCTCGTCGAGCGACCGCTTGTCGAGGACGTCGCGATACAGCGCGTTCCCGGCGAGCAGGAGCACCTCCGCCCGGCGCGGCGAGGCGGCCGGCACCTGGCCCAGGATCTCGAGCAGCTTTTCGGGATCGCGGGCCTCCGTGGCGGCGGCGATCGCGATCACCGCGGCGTCGGCGCTTTCGGCCTCCTCCGGCCAGGTGCGCATGATGAGCCCCGCCATGTCGGCGCACTGCCGCTTGGCGGCCACCCGCCATTCGGGCGCGCCTTCCCTCGACAACTGCTGCAGGCTCGCCATGGCCACCTTCGCCGCCTGCCGGCTCCCGCGGGCGTTGGGATAGCGCTCCGCCAGGAAGGAGCCGAGGGCAGCCGCGTCGTGCAGCCGGCGGGAGTCGTAGAGCATGAACGTGAGCATGTATCGCGCCTGGTTGACCGCATCGAGGTCTTCCTCGGTCGCGAGCGGCAAGGCCTTGCGGAGGCCGGCGATCAGCTTGTCGCGCTCGGCGCCCGCGGCCTTGCCGGCCGCCTCGGCCTCGGCCGCCTTGCCGGCCGCCTCGGCCTGCTTCTTTTCGGCCTGCTTCTGCTGCATCGAGGCCAGCGACACCCGCACGGCGTCCATCGCCGACTCGAACGACGCCGCCACGGCGGCGGCATCCTCCGGGAGCGACTTGCCGAGCTGCTCGAGCAGCGCCCGCGACTCCTGCGCATAGTCGCGATTGACCTTCGCGACCTCGAGGGCCAGTTTCTTGGCATTCTGCAGCAGGGGCCGCCCCTTCGCCTTGTCCTGCAGCGCGTCGGCGGCCCGTTCATAGAACAGCGCGGCCCGATACTTCATCGCCAGCAGGTCGGGATCGAGCCGGTCGAGCGGCACGGTGGCCAGCACGATCTTCTGCATCCGCTCGTCGAAGTCCTTGAACTCCTTGTCGGCGTACTTTTTCAAGTCCAGCCAGCCTTCGAGCGCGGAGCCGATCGCCTTGGCACGCAGCGAGGGGACGAATCCCGCCTCGCCGTCGAGGCCGCTCACGTCGGAGAGCGTCAACAGCGCCTGCTCATACAACTTCTTCTTGGCCGCGGCATCCGTCTCGGCCTGGGCCAGGAGGAGATAGTTGCGGCCCTCGTAGTAGCGGGCGAACAGGCCGGCGCCACGGGAGCGATACTTGCTGAACAGCTCCTTGTAGTCGGCGGCCGACTTCCCGAGCACCGCCTTCCATTCCTTGGAGCCCACGGGAAGGGCCTTCGATTTCTCGAAGTACGCGCCGCCGACGAGGAGCCGCGTCTGGAGCAGCTGGCCCCGCAGCACGTCCTGCCGCTCCTCGAGCTGCTCCATGAGCCGCGTGTCGGAGGGCTTGCGCGGCGGCTTCTTCGTGGGCTTTCCGCCCTCCTCAGCTTCGTCCTTCCCTTTGCCCTGGAGCTCCGCGAGCCGCTGGTCGACCGCCCGCAACTCCTTGAGCACGGCATCTTCCGCGTTCGTCGCCGTGGCGATCTCCTTTTCACCCTTGCCCTCCAGGGTCTTGATCGCCCCATCGAAGAACGCCACCGCCTCCGCCAGCCGGGCCTTCGCGTCCTCGCCCGCCCGCTTCGACTGCTCGACCTTGGCACGTCCTCGCTCCACGAGCAGGTTGCCCTTCTGCGTGAAGGCGGCGATCGCCTGCTCGCCATCGGGCCCCGCGGCCAGGAAGCGATCAATCTCCTTCTCGGCGTCGTCGAGGGTCTGGGCCCGCTTCTTCGAGTCGGTCTCGAGACGGCTCGCGGCGACAAGCGCCGTGGCCCGACGGAAGGGCGCCTCCTTCTGGAGCGTCGGAAACGCGTCGGGGTCTTTGGCCACGCGGTCGAGCACCCAGAGCGCGACGTCGGGCATCTGCCGTTCGTCGAGCGCGTCGAGCAGCCGCCGCGTGGCGACTTCCGGAGTGGCGGGCGTGGCGTCCGCCGCCGATGCGGCGGACGCGTGCGATGCCAGAAGGCCGCTCGCCAAGACGACGGCGATCGCTCGGAGCCTGGCGCCACGCATCTCCGAGGGCACGATGCTCATGGGTGAGTGAACGGTGGGAGGACGATCGGCAGATTCGCTCATTGTGCGAACGGAGCAGGGGACAGTCAAACCGACCTGGGGGCCCGCCGAGGCCTGTGCGGGTCCACGGCGAAGCGGTCAGCGTGCGGCCGACACGCCCCCGGCGGCGAGGTCGTCGAATAATCCCATCAGCCGCCTGCCGAGTGTCGTCATATCACCGCGTCGCTCCCACTCAGCCGCGATCCCCCGGACCCGATCGACCAGTGCGCGTTTCGGCACAGCATGGGCGGATCGGCCCGGAAACTCCCCCACGGCCACGGCGATCAGCAGTTCGCAGGCGGCGGCGGACGGAAGGCCACCGGTGGCCGGGTCGAGCGACGCCGTGCGCGCCACGACCGAGCGGACGGTGCCCGACTGTTCACGGCCGGTGAGCGTGGCCGCGATGCCCTCGAGCCGCCCCCGTGGAGGCTCCCGCGGGACGACCTCGTAGACCGCCCGCACGGTCTCCCCGTCGTGGATCGCCACGCCCGAATCGGCCCCGGGCGTCCGGCCGAACACCGCCAGCGACTCGGGCACGCTCTGCCGGTGGCCGACGAGGCGGTAGGCGGCGATCTTCGCCGGGTCGAACCGCACGTCGACCGTCGCGCTTTCGAGCACGGCACCCGGGACGGTGGCGAGCGCATCGCCGAGCCGGCGCCGCAGCATCGTCGGATCGCTGATCGCCCAACCCGGCATCCCGGCAAGGGCCGCCGAACCGCCGTCGGGCACGCCGCTGACGAGCAGGAACCGGGGCGCCGTCGAGGACGGCTCGTCGCGACGGACCGCCTCGCGCCAGCGGTTGAAGGCCTCGCGCCCGGCCCCGACGCACTGCTCGGCCCGCTCGGCATGCGCGACCACGATGAGCGGCCCTGAAGCCCCCTCGCGGGCCGCCACATCGCGCGCCAGCGCCACCGCCGCATCGAGGTCGGCGATGCCGAAGGGGAGTTCTCCCTCGAGTTCCGTCGCGAGCCGCCGGATGTCGTCGGCCGCCGCCTGGATCGCGACCACGCGCGGGCGGGGCTCCGCGACGACCACCGTGAGCCGGTCGAAGGGCGACATGCGGGCGGCTGCGGCGGCAAGGCCGCGGCACGCCGACAGCCACAGCGGCACGGCCCCGGGAGCCGCCGAGTGGTCGAGCACGAGCGTGGCATCCACGGGCGCGGAGGCGACCGCAGGAGCGCCGCTCGCGATCGGCCCGTGGACGCAGACCTCGACGAGATAGGTCGGCCGTCCCGGACGCAGCGACCGCACCGCGGAGAGCGTCACGGCCGCCACGTCATCCGCGGTGGCCGGCTCCCGGGAAGACACCGCCGCCAGCAGGTGCTCGACACGCAGGCCGGCGAGTTCGGCCCGCCGTTGCCGCCCCGCCGGCAGCGGCCAGACCCGGTCGAACGAGTCGGTCGCGACGAAGAGCGGCGGGCGATCGATGGCGAGCCCGGGTGCGATCGACGGGTCGACGAAGGGGGCCTCGCCGTGCGCCATCTCGAACGCGAGGTCGAACCCGCGCATCCCGGGCACCGATCGGCGACCGGCCGCCGTCTCGCGGCCGCTGTCATCGGGCACGACCCGCATTCCCCGGAAGGGCCCAGCCGTTCGTGGTCGCGCAGCCCTCATGGCATCGTCGGAGAGAGGCACCGGGGCCCCGCGAAGTGTGGAGGGCCGACTTCGCCCGTCCCTCGCGTCGGCCGCGGTGGGCGGGCTGGGCGACGCGGCGACGTCGTCTGCCGTCTGCCGTTCGACGCCGTCGATCGCCAGACGCTCATCACTCCTCGACGCCGCTGGCGGCCGGTCGGCATCGGTCGCCACGGAGCGTGCCGCTGCTGCCGGCACATGCTGCCGCCGCCCTGCGCCCAGGCCCTGCGACCACTCGGCGACCCGCAGCCCGGCGATGAACATCGTCGCCACCACGCCAAGCGTGAGCGCGACGGCCAGCCCATCGCGGAGCACCGCCCGCAGCCACGGCCGCGCCCGCCGGACAGCGCCAGGCGCATCCACCGCCCGCCCGCTCGGCGGCACCCGCACCGCGCCGCCCTGCGGCCGCAGCCGCGCGGCGAGGCCCACGGGCACCGGCACGTCGCCGAGGATCCGGTCGATCGCCCGGTCGTCGAAGAGCTCGCCGGGCTGCACGCGCTCCGCAAGCCCGGCCGGCATGCCCACATCGCGGAGCACGGCGTCGATCTCCGCGTCGGTCCACGACTCGTTCGGCTTCATGGATTCACCTTCCACGCGCCGGCGACGAGCCGGCGGGCCGTGGCCCCGGGGCCGCGAGGAACTGCTCGCGCAACTGTGCCCGCGCCCGGCTCACCCGCGACAGCACGGTGCCAAGCGGGATGCCCAAGAGGTCGGCGGCCTCCTGATGCGTCAGCTCGCCGACCACCACGAGCAGCAACGTCTCGCGCAGTTCGACCGACAGCGCCGCAAGCGCGCGTTGCATCCGCGAGGAGAGTTCGTCGGCGAGCGGTTCCGGGCCGGGCGGGGCCACGAGCCGCGCCGACTCGTCGCCGAGCGCGGCGGGGCCGCCGCCATTGCGCCGCCAGTGGTCGGCCGCACGCCGCTTGAGAATCCCGAGCAGCCACGCCCGCTCGCTGCGGCTCGGCTCGTAGAGATGTCGACTCGTCCAGGCCGAGCGGAACGTCTCCTGAAGCACGTCCTCCGCATCGTGGGCATCGCCCAAAAGCCGATAGGCGACCCGGTAGAGCACGGCGACGTGGGCGGAGGTCCATCGGTCGAATCGCGACGCGCAGTCGTCGTCGCTGTCCGGGGCAGGGGGGGAGGTGTCGTGGGGCATGCAGCGTCCGCCTGTCCTCCCAGTCTGTTCGCTCCCGGGCCGCCCGGCTATTCCCGCCCGGAGGACAGGCTTCAGCCTGTCAGGCGTCAACTGCTGAAATCCGGCTCGTGACTGCCCAGAGCCGATGCGCTATCAACCGAGGCAGCGACAGGCGGGACGCCCGTCCTACGAGAGCAGCGACAGGCTGAAGCCTGTCCTACGTGCTGGGGCTGGTTACTGGCGCGTGGCTTGCGGTGTCCGCGCGGCACGCGTGCCGGCGGAAGAGACCGCGAGCCAGTTGGGCACCTGGCCGGCCGGCGGAAGCTTCACGACCTTGGCCGAGCGGATGCCGCGGCAGGCGAGAACGGCCTTGATCGCCTCGGCCGATGGCTCCTGGTCGAGGTTCAGCACGCCGATCGCGTCGCCGCCGGGCGTGGCGCGGCCCACCGTCATCTGGGCGATGTTCACGCCCATGCTGCCGAAGGCTGTGCCGACGCTGCCGATGATGCCCGGCACGTCCTGGTGGGTGAAGACGAGCAGGATGCCGTCGAGGTAGGCCTCGAGCCGGTGGCCCTCGAGCTGCACGAGCCGCGGCATCGCGTGCCCGAAGAGCGTGCCGGCGGCGCGGTGCACTCGATCGCCGGCAACCAGATCGACGGCGACGACCGAGCTGAACGCCCCCGGATCGGTGCGGCTCTGCTCCACGAGATCGATGCCCCGCTCCCGCAGGAGCATCTCGGCGTTCACGATGTTGACGTCGTCGAACGCACTCTCGAGGAGGCCGGCGGCGAGGGCCGCCGTCACGAGCTTCGTATTGCGGCCGGCGACCTCGCCGCGGTAGGCGATCGAGCATGACCGCGGCGGAGCCTCGTCGAGCTGCGACAGCAGCAGCCCCAGCCGCCACGCCAGGTCGAGGAATCCGCGCACGCCCTCGAGCACCGCCGGATCGACGGCACTCGAATTCACCGAGTGCCGGATCGTGCCGGTGGAGAAGAAGTCGACGAGCAGGCCGACGCCCTCGACCGCCACCTGCGACTGCGCCTCCTCCGTGCTCGCACCGAGGTGGGGCGTGACGAGCACGTTGGGCATGCCGAACAGCGGGCTCTC
>JBJSZP010000532.1:0-1008 GCA_046090365.1 Planctomycetia bacterium | reverse complement strand
GCCGGACGTTCGCCTCAGCCCTCCAGGCTTCGGCTCTCTGCATGTCCGCTTCGCTTCGCCATCCATGGCTTCGCTCGCTCCCATAGCCCGCTCGAGGGCATGGGCAGCCCCGAGCCTCCTCAACTGGCTCAACTGGAAAGGTGGGGGGAGGCGAGGGGTTGCCCCTACCATTAAGCCGGCGTATGTAGGCAAGCGCAGCCATGGATGGCGCAGCGCAGCCGGAGTCGAGCGAACGGAGGCCTGGAGGCCCGCAGTGAGCGTCCGGCGAGGTGGTACGGGGCAACCCCGAGCCGGCGCGACAGAGTTGAGGCATGACAGGCTGAAGCCCGTCCCACGTACTGTCTGGCAGCCCTGTCCCGCAGGCTCAGCCGCGGTAGTCGCCGTGGCAGGAGTCGCACGACTTCTTGAGCGCGCCCACCGCCGTGCGGGCGGCGTCGTAGTCGTTCTTGGCTGCCGCGTCGCGGGCCTGGATCGCGGCGTCGCGCATCGCCGAAGCGTAGCCGCGGTAGGTGCCGTCGTCGTGGTATTCGAAGTCGGGCCGCTGGATCACCTCGCCGATCGTGGCGATCATTTCTGCCTCGTGCAAGAGTTTCTCCGCCTGCTTCATGAAGTCGTCCTTCGAGGCGACTGCCGCCGCCGCGAGGGATTCGGCCGCCTCGAGCCGTGCCATGAGCGCGGGCCGGCCCGCGACTTGGCTCCACTTGAAATCGTCTTCGCGCTCGGCGGTCGCTTCGATGGAACCTCCGTCGAGGAGCGTGGCCAGGTCGTCGACGCGGGCCTTCGCTTCGGCGAATGACTGCGCCGTTCCCACCTTGCAGTTGGCTCCGACGCGGGCGAACAGGTCGCGGGCCCGTTCCGCGTCGTTCTTCCACCGCACGTCGCCGTCGTGGGTGGCGATCACGGCGAAGGCCAGGGCGATCGTGCTGAAGCCCACGCGGGCGTCGTCGTAGCCGCCGCCCTTGAAGTCGGAGGCCGATGCCACGGCCGTGGCCACGCGGGCCTTCATGT
>JBJSZP010000531.1:0-17020 GCA_046090365.1 Planctomycetia bacterium | reverse complement strand
CCCTAGTTCGGATTGCAGGCTGCAACTCGCCTGCATGAAGCTGGAATCGCTAGTAATCGCGGGTCAGCATACCGCGGTGAATGTGTTCCTGAGCCTTGTACACACCGCCCGTCAAGCCACGAAAGTGGGGGGCATCCGAAGCCGCCGAGGTAACCGCAAGGAGCCAGGCGTCTAAGATGAACTCTGCGATTGGGACTAAGTCGTAACAAGGTAGCCGTAGGGGAACCTGCGGCTGGATCACCTCCTTTCTAAAGGAAACCGCCGACTCGGATCTTCGGATCCGACGAGGCACCCACGGAATGAACGTCGTCTGATCCTGCTTCGGCAGGACTCGGGCGGCCGGAGTTCCAGTGGTCCAAAAGATTGTGGAGACATGATCGTGCTCCGGCACAGGCCGCAAGGCCGTGCCGGGGATGCCGCCGAAAGAGATCTGCCACCTCACTGGGAAACCAGTCCGACGGGCAACCGTCGGCGGCGGCAAGCTGCCAACAACGTCATGGAACATGGACCCGCCAGGGCTCGGCCGAGCCCTGGCGGGTTTTTTTATTTTCCCGGCCCGTTACCATACGCATCATGACGACGACCGCGATCCTGCCGAGCACGGCGCATCCGATCTCCGGCGTGGTGCCGCCGAGCGTGGCCGAGGCCACCGTGATGACCGTCTGGCCCTCGGTGGGTTCGACGGCGCTCGGCAAGGCCCTCGGCCGGCTGTATCGCATCAAGAGCGGGCTGGGGCCGATCTCGGTCGGCCGGCTGGCCCTGCTGGCCACGATCCCGCTCGGCATGATGCTCTATCTCTCGATGCGGCTGCCGTGGGCGATTCGCCGCTACCGGCTCACCAACCGCCGCGTGAGCATCGAGCGGGGCATCAGCCCGCAGGTGGAGCAATACGTCGATCTCGACCGCTTCGACGCGATCGATCTCGTGGTGCAGCCCGGCCAAGAATGGTTTGACTGCGGCGACCTCGTGTTTCGCCGCGGCCCGATCGAGACGCTGCGGCTCCCGGGCGTGAGCCGCCCCGAGCCCTTCCGGCAGACCTGCCTCAAGGTCCGCCAGTCCTACGTGAGCGTCGCCGCCTCCCGCCCCGCGTGACGGCGTGCATACTCAACGCGCCCAATCCGGCTCGGGGTTGCCCCGTACCACCTCGCCGGACGCTCACTGCGGCCCTCCAGGCCTCCGTTCGCTCGACTCCGGCTGCGCTGCGCCTGGCGGCTGTCGCGCCGTCGCCGCCGTCCCGGCGTCGGCTCCGGCTTACGGTCGCCGGGCAAAGCCCGGCTCCCACACGCGAACGTCAGGGCCGGAGGCCCGGGTGAACACCAGCCGACGGAGGTCGGCCAAGCGAACAACGGCACGATGCCGGGTGTTCGCGTGAAGATGGCTGCGCTCGCCTGCATACGCCGGCTCAATAGTAGGGGCAACCCCTCGCCTCCCCCTTTCCAGTTGAGGAGGCTCGGGGCTGCCCATGCCCTCGAGCGGGCTATGGGAGCGAGCGCAGCCATCTTCACGCGAACACCCGGCATCGTGCCGCTGTTCGCTTGGCCGACCTCTGTCGGCTGGTGTTCACCCGGGCCTCCGGCCCTGACGTTCGCGTGTGGGAGCCGGGCTATGCCCGGCGACCGTAAGCCGGAGCCGACGCCGGGACGGCGGCGACGGCGCGACAGCCGCCAGGCGCAGCGCAGCCGGAGTCGAGTGAGCGGAGGCCTGGAGGGCCGCAGCGAACGTCCGGCGACGGGATACGGGGAGCCCGAAGCCGGCGCGCGATCAACGCAGCGAACGTCAAGCGAGAGGGCGTGGGCAGTCACGGGCCGGCGCGCCCATGAACAAGGGCATGACAGGCTGAAGCCTATCCCACATGTGGGCCTGGCCAACCCCGAGCCGGCGCGTGCGCGCACCCGTTACAGCCAGATATGCAACCGGCCGTCGAGCAGGTCGGGGAGTTTCTTGGCGAGGATCTTGCGGATCCGGTCGTCGGTGTAGCGCGTGGAGAAGTGCGTGGCGATGATCACCTCGTTGTGAAACCGCTCGCGGCGGGCGAGCAGGTCGTCGAGGTGCATGTGGCCGAACTTGTGGATCTTCTCCTTGCGGTGGGCGTGGGCCACGAACGTGAGCTCCGTGATCAACACCATTGCCTCGAACATCGCCGGGCAGCGGTCGAGCCCCTCGGGCGAGCTGTCGCCGAGGTAGGCCACGAGCGGCGTGCGCACCTCGTGCGTCACGTCGACGCCCGAGAGGCGGAGGTCGCGGATCTTGTCGCCGGGCAGCCCCTGGAACTCGTGCTTGAGCTTCCGCCGCCGCTCCCAGACCACGAAGCCCACGCTCGGCAGCGTGTGGCAGGTGCTCGAGACGGTCACGACGTGCTCGCGCGAGAGCTCGATCTCGTCGCCGGGCCGGGCCGGGAGGAGCGTGCAGGGGAGCCGGCCGCGGTCGAGCCGGCTCACCGCGCGGAGCAGTTTCTCGATCGGCTCGATCGCGGTCTCCGGCATGTAGATCGTGGGGGGCTCCATCTTCATCATCCGCCGCCGGGCCACGTACACCGGCAGGGCCGCGATGTGGTCGAGGTGCGTGTGCGTGAGAAACCACGTGCTCGTGGCCATGAAGCTCCAGGGCTGCGCGCCCAGATCGAAGCCGAGCTTGAGCTCCGGAATCCGCCAGTAGCTCTGCACGGCGGCCCGCGAGTAGCCCTCGATCGTGAGCCCCTTGTGGACGAGGGTGCGGAGCGGGGCGTTGTCGATCATGAAGGTTCCGGGGCGGGGGTGGGGGCCCGCGGCTCGAGCCAGATCTCGTCGAACAGCTGTTCCTGCGCCGTCGACAGCCTGCCCCGGCGCACGAGTTCGAGCACCGCCAGAAAGATACCCATCAGCCGGCTCCGCGGCATATCGTCGTCGAGCAACTCCGAGAAAGCCACCCTTCCGCGCTCGTGCACGAGGCCGTCGATCCGCTCCATGTGGACCTCGATCGGGGTGTCGTCGTGGACGATCTGGCGGGGCTTCCGCCGCTCGCGCTTGCGGAGCACGCGGGCCATCGCCCCCACGAGGTCCCACACCTGCACGTCGCCGATGGTCACCTCGGCCGGCCCCGCGCGGCGGGCGGGCTCGTCGGTCACGAGCCTGGGGAACCGGAGCTCCCACTGCCGGGCCCGGTCTTCGAGGAGCACCGCGGCGTCGCGGAACTGCTTGTATTCGAGAAGCCGCTGCACGAGATCCTCGCGGACCGGCTCGACCGTCTCCTCCGCCTGCTCCTCGGGCCGCGGCACGAGCGCCCGGGCCTTGATCTCGAGGAGCACTGCGGCGAGTTCGACGAACTCGCCCACCTGGTCGATGGCGAGTCCCTCGAGCACATCGAGGTAGGCCACGAACTCCTCGGTGATCTTCGCGATCGGCACCTGGGCCACGTCGACCTCGTGTTTCTTCACGAGGTACAGGAGCAGGTCCATCGGCCCGGAAAAGACGTCGATCGCCACCTTGAATTCCATGGGGGCCATTTGCGGCCGCCGGCCGGCGCGTGTCAATGGCGGACTGGTGGGGTACCATCTCCGCCATGTCGTTCGAAACCCTCTGGGCACCGTGGCGGCTGGGATACGTGCAGGGGCACGACAAGGGCGCCCCACGCGAGGCCGTCGAGCCGGCTGCGTGGCGACCGGGGGCCGACCACGGGTGTTTTCTGTGCAGGGCGGCGGCCGCCGGCCCCGCCGCACATCGCTCCCTCGGCGTGGTCGGCACCACGCCCCTCGGCCTCGCGGTGATCAACCGCTTTCCCTACTCCAACGGCCACCTGCTCATCGCCCCGCTCGACCACCGGGCCACGCTCGCGGCGCTCGACCCCGAGGAACTGCTCGACCTGCAACGCCAGCTCGTCCACTGGTGCGGCGTCATCGAGCGCACGATGCAGGCCCAGGGCTTCAACATCGGGCTCAATCTCGGCAGCGTGGCCGGGGCCGGAGTGCCGGGGCACCTGCACTGGCACATCGTGCCGCGCTGGCACGGCGACGTGAACTTCATGCCCACCACGGCCGGGGTGCGGGTGCTGCCCCAGGCGCTCGACAGCCTCTGGGAGCAGCTCGTGGCCGCCGCGGAGGCGCCGCGATGACGCCGCTCGACTGGGCCGCGCTGTCCGACTGGCGGGCCCGGGAGGCCCACTCGCTCGGGCCCTGGGCGATGCACTCGGCCGACTCGGCAGGCCGTGTCCACCCGGAGCCGCCGCATCCCTTCCGCGCCCCCTACCAGCGCGACCGCGACCGGATCGTGCACTCGGCCGCCTTCCGGCGGCTCGCCCACAAGACGCAGGTCTTCACGGGCGTCCGCAACGACTACCACCGCAGCCGCCTCACGCACACGCTCGAGGTCACGAGCATCGCCCGCACGCTCGCCCGGGCGCTCGCGCTCAACGAAGACCTCGTGGAGACACTCGCGCTGGGCCACGACATCGGCCACCCGCCGCTGGGCCACGCCGGCGAAGACACGCTCGCCGAGCTCCTCGCGCACGACGGCGGCTTCAACCACAACGCGCAGGCGCTGCGGATCATGGAGCTCCTCGAGCACCGCTCCGCACGGTTCCCCGGCCTCAACCTCTCCCGCGAGGTGCTCGACGCCCAGGCCACCCGGAAGCGCGACGGCAAGGCCCCGGCGCCGCTCCTGGAGACCCAGGCCGTCGACGCGGCTGACTCGATCGCCTACGACACGCACGACGCCGACGACGCCATCGAACTCGGCCTGGTGACGCTCGAGGAACTGCTCGAGCTGCCCCTCGTCGCCGAAGCCGCGGCACGGGTCCACGACCGCCTCGGGGCCCTGACCGGGCACGAACTGCGGCGGGCGGTGCTCCACGAACTGGTCGACCTCCAGGTGGCCGACCTCGTCGCGGAGAGCCGGGTGAAGATCGATCAATTCGGCATCGACTCCGTCGCCCGCGTGCGGGCCGTCTTCGACGGTGTCGAGGGCCAGCGCGGGGTTCGCGTGGTGTCTCACAGCCCAGCCGTGGCCGCCGTCAAGAAGCAGCTCGAAATCTTTCTCTTCCAACGGGTCTACCGCAGCGAGAGGGTGATGACGGTCCGGGCGGCCGCCCAGGCGAAGCTGTCGGAGCTGTTCCACTGGTACGTCGCCCACCCCGACGACCTGCCCGCCCGCTACCGGGCCCGGGCCGCCGACTGCGGCGTGCCTCGCAGCACCGCCGACTACATCGCCGGGATGACCGACCGGTTCCTGGAGTGGGACCACGGCCGCCGCCTCTGACGGTGTGGTAGAATCTGCGGCATGGCACTCCTCGTCCTACGGGCGATCTTCGTCGCGGTCTCGGTCGGGATCGCCGTGTTGATCATCGCCTCACCGCTGATGCGCGACGCCCCCGCCTGGGTGCCCTGGGCCGTACTCGGCGGCATGATCGCCCTGCCCTTGACCGCGATCGCCATCGACTCCTCGCTCCGCCGCAAGGACGTCACGGTGATCACGGCGATCTACTTCGGGCTGCTCGTCGGCGTGTTTCTCGCCTACGTGGCCACGCTCGTGCTCGCGCCGATCCTGCCGACCTCTCCCGATCATCCGGTGACCACCTGGCTGCCGCTGATCCTCGGCACGCTCTTGTGCTACGTGTGCACGAGCCTGCTGCTCCAGACCCGCGACGACTTCCGGTTTCTGATCCCCTACGTCGAGTTCGCCCGCGACGTGAAGGGCCTCCGGCCGAACATTCTCGACTCGAGCGCGATCGTCGACGGCCGTGTCGCCGACCTTGCCGAGACGGGCCTGTTCCAGAGCCGCTTCGTCGTGCCGTCGTTCGTGGTCGATGAGCTCCAGGCCGCGGCCGAGTCGTCCGACAGACAGCGGCGGCTGCGCGGAAGGCGCGGCCTCGACGTGCTGGCGAAACTCCGTGAAAACAAGTCCGTCGACATCGAGGTGCTCGGGCCGGTCGACGAGACGGACGCCGACAGCTCCGAGGAGCAGCGGGTGGTGGCGATGGCCCGACGGCTCGGCGGGCGGCTGATCACCAACGACGCGAACTCAGTGAAGATCGCGGGGGTCCGCTCGGTGAGCGCCGTGAACATCAATGACGTGGCCGTCGCGCTCAAGCCCACGTTCGTCCCGGGCGACCTGCTCGAGGTGCGGCTCGTGAAGCCGGGCGAGGGAGCGGGCCAGGGCGTAGGCTATCTCGACGACGGCACGATGGTCGTCGTCGAGGGGGGCCGCGAGCAGATCGGCCGGCTCGTGAACGCGAGCGTCACGAGCACGCTGCAGACGTCGGCCGGCCGGCTCGTGTTCGCCCGGCCCGAATTCGCCCGCAATTGACGCGTAGGACGGGCATCCCGCCTGTCCGTCTCCACTCCGCCCATGGATCGAGCCATGAGACGAACGCTGCCCGTCGTAGGGTGCCTGCTCGCCCTGCTCGCGTCGGCGACGGCCGTCGCCGACTCTCCGCGTCAGCCCAACGTTCTGTTCATTCTCTGCGACGACCTGCGGCCCGACGCCCTCGGCTGCTACGGTTCGGCGCACGTCAAGACTCCCCGCATCGACGAACTCGCGGCGGGCGGCGTGCGGTTCGCCAACGCGTTCTGCACGACGTCGCTCTGCTCGCCGAGCCGGGCGAGCATCCTCACCGGCCTCTATGCCCATCGCCATGGCGTCCGCAACAATTTCACGGAGCTGCCGCCGAGCCTGCCCCACTGGCCGGCCCGGCTCCGCGAGCAGGGCTACGCGACGGCCTATGTCGGCAAGTGGCACATGGGAGAGGACAACGACGCCCCCCGCCCCGGCTTCGAGTGGTTCGTCTCGCACACGGGCCAGGGGAAATACTTCGACACGGAGTGGAACGTCAACGGCGAGCGCCGCGAAACTCCCGCCGGCTACTACACGACCGTGGTCACCGACTATGCGCTCGACTGGCTGAAGTCGCGGCCGGCGGGCCGCCCCTGGGCGCTGTGCGTCGGCCAGAAGGCCCCGCACTCGTTTTACTTTCCCGAGCCGAAACATGAGCATGCGTTCGACGACGTGCGCGTGCCCTATCCCGCAAGCGCCTTCCGGCTCGACGGCAAGCCCGACTGGATTCGGCAGCGGCTCACCACGTGGCACGGCATCTACGGGCCGCTCTTCGAGTGGCGGAAGCAATTCCCCGACACGAGGCCCGAGGCGGTGAAGGACTTCGAGAACATGGTGCACGCCTATTGGGGCACCGTGCTCTCCGTCGACGACAGCGTGGGCCGGCTCGTCGACTTTCTGCGATCGACCGGCCAACTTGCCGATACGCTCGTCGTGTTCATGGGCGACAACGGCCTGCTCGAAGGCGAGCACGGCATGGTGGACAAGCGCACGATGCACGAGCCGAGCATCCGGATTCCGCTCATCGCCCGCGGGCCGGGGCTGCCACACGGCGTGGTCGTGGAGCAGCAGGTGCTCACCGTCGACGTGGCTCCCAGCCTGCTCGACGCCTGCGGGGCGTCGGCGATCGCCGGCATCGACGGCCGCTCTTGGATGAAGCTCGCGAACGGCGCAGGCGATCCTGCCTGGCGCACGGAGTGGCTCTACGAATACAACTACGAGAAGCAGTTCCCCTACACGCCGAACATCCGCGGCATCCGCACCGACCGCTGGAAGTTCATCCGCTACCCGCACGGCGACGGCACGCCCGATCACCACCTGCCCGAGCTTTACGACCTCGCGAACGATCCCGACGAGCTCGTGAACCTCGCCGTCGACCCGGCCCATGCGGCCACACGGGCCGATCTCGAGCGGCGACTGGCGGCCATGCTCGCCGCCCATGGCCTCACGGCCGAGACGGACAGAATGCCGCTCGACGAAGGGATCAAGTCGGCCCTGCCCGACCAGAAGATCCGCTGATTCCGGTTTTCCGGTTCGCTGCGGCGAATATCATGGAAGCGTACGGGATCACCGCCATGCCCTCGCACAGACTGTTCACGGTGACGTGGCTCCTGGCGACGGCCGCGGTATGCGGCGCGCCATCCGTTGCCGACCATCCCGGCCTCGTCATCTACAAGGAGCACTGCGTCCGCTGCCATGGCGATGCGGGTGCCGGGACGGCCGACGTGCCCGACCCGCTCGTGGGCGACCGCTCCGTCAACCAGCTCGCCGCCTACATCGCCGCCACGATGCCGGAGGATGCCCCCGGCACGGTCACGGGCGAGGCGGCCCGGCAGGTGGCCGCGTACATCCACGGAGCCTTCTATTCACCCGTGGCTCGCGATCGCAATCGACCAGCCCGCGTCGAACTCTCGCGGCTCACGGTCCGCCAGTATCGCAACACCGTCGCCGACCTGGTGGCACACTTCCGCGGGCGTGGGCCTGGCATCGGCCCGCACCGCGGCCTGCGAGCCGAATACTTCAAGGGCCGCGATTTCGACCGTGGCAAGAGCCTCGTCTACGAACAGGTCGACCCCGAGGTACGGTTCGACTTCGGCGTTGAGGGCCCCGACCCCGAACGCTTCGAGCCCAACCGGTTCGCGATCCGCTGGACCGGCTCGATCGTGCCGCCCGAGACGGGGCACTACGAATTCGTGGTCCGCACGGCCCATTCGGCGAAGCTCGTGCTCAACACGGCCTGGTACGAGCCGCCGCTCATCGATGCCTACGTGAAGTCGGGCAACGAGACGGAGCATCGCGGCACGGTCTTCCTCCTCGGCGGCCGTGCCTATCCCCTGCGGCTCGAGTTCTCGAAGGCCAACCAGGGCGTCGACAGCACGGCGCACGAGCATCCCACCCACGCCTCGATCGACCTCCTCTGGAAGCCGCCCCACGGCGTGCTCGAAACGGTGCCGGGCCGCTGCCTGATCCCGCAGGACAGCCCGCCGGTGTTCGTGCCCACGACCCGCTTCCCTCCCGACGACAGGTCGATCGGCTACGAGCGCGGGGCGGGCGTCTCGAAGGACTGGTTCCAGGCGGCCACGGCGGCCGCGAGCGAGGTGGCCGGCTACGTGGTCGACCATATCGAGCACCTCGCCCACGTGAAGCGAGACGCCCCCGACCGGGCCGACAAACTCCGGGCGTTCGCGGCCACGTTCGCGGAGCGGGCGTTCCGCCGGCCGCTCTCTTCGGAGCTCCGGGCCCTCGTCGTGGAGAGGCCGTTCGCTGACGCCCCCGACCTCGACGCCGGACTGAAGCGGTCGCTCCTGCTCGTCCTCGGGTCGCCGCGGTTCCTGTTCCGCGAGCCGGGCCCGGCCGGCGATACGGATCCCTTCCACACCGCCGCGCGGCTCTCGTTCGGGCTCTGGGACTCGATCCCAGACGAGCCGCTCTGGAAGGCCGCCGCGGGCGGACAGCTCGCCACGCCCGCGCAGGCGCGGGGCCAGGCCGAGCGGATGGTGGCCGATCCGCGCACCCAGGCCAAGCTCCGCGACTTCCTCCTCGCCTGGCTGCGGATCGACCACGGCCCCGAACTCGCCAAGGACAAGGATCTGCACGCGGGATTCTCGGCCGAGGTGGCCGCCGACCTGCGCACGAGCCTGCTGCTTGCGCTCGACGACGTGCTCGCCGGCTCCGACTTCCGGCGCCTGTTCATCGCCGACGAGGTCTGGCTCAACGGCCGCCTGGCTCCGCTCTACGGCGCGTCGCTCTCCTCCGCTGCCCCCTTCACCCGCGTCCGTCTCGACGACGGCCGGCGTGCCGGCGTGCTCTCGCATCCATACATGATGAGCGTGCTCTCCTACACCGCCGCCACGTCGCCGATCCACCGGGGCGTATTTCTCGCCCGCAGCGTGCTCGGCAACGTGCTCAAGCCGCCGGAAGAAGCGGTGGCACCGCTGGCCCCGGAAGAACATCCCGATCTCACCACGCGTGAGCGCGTGGCCCTGCAGACGAGCGCCGTCGCCTGCCAGACATGCCACACGATGATCAATCCGCTCGGATTCGCGCTCGAGGAGTTTGATGCCATCGGCCGGTACCGCAGCGCGGAGGTGCGCGGGGGCGTGGAGAAGCCGATCGACGCCTCGGGGTCCTATCTGCCGCGCGAGGGCCCGGAGGCGGCGTTCAAGGGCGCGCGTGAGCTCGCCGCCTACCTCGCAGGCAGTCGCGATGCGCAGGAGGCCTTCGTGCAGGGATTGTTTCATGCCCTCGTGAAGCAGCCCGCGAGGGCCTGGGGCCCGGATACCCTCGAAACCCTGCGGGCATCGTTCGAAACCGGCGGATTCGATATCCGGCGTCTTCTGGTCGATATCATGGTGGTGGCGGCGGCCCCGCCGAAGGTCGAACCCGCCGGGGCCCAGCCCGCTCCCCACCCGCTGGAATCCAAACCGTGATACCGCTCCAGCTTTCCCGCCGCGATCTGCTCCGCCGGCTGGGCGTCAGCTCGGCGGTGCTGCCCTTCATTGGCAACCTGCCAAGCCTCGCTGTCGCGAACACCGTCGGCCCCAAGCGGCGGCTGGTGATCGTGTTCAGCCCGGACGGCGTCGTCAAGAAAAACTTCTGGCCGACCGTCGCCGGCCCGTTCCTCACGCCGGGGCCGGTGCGTGTGCCGGCGGAACTGCCGCCGATCCTCCAGCCCTTCGAGCCGTTTCGCGAGCGGCTGCTCACGCTCCAGGGCGTGCACGACAAGGTGGGCGGCGACGGCGACCGCCACATGCGCGGGATGGGCTGCCTGCTCACCGGCATCGAGCTCTTTCCCGGCAACATCCAGGGAGGCGGCGAGACCCCCGCCGGCTGGTCGAGCGGCCTCTCGATCGACCAAGAGATCAAAAACCACCTGCAGTCGCGGCCCGAGACGGCGACGCGGTTCGGCTCGCTCGAGTTCGGCGTGCTCGTGCCGGACCGGGCCGACACCTGGACCCGCATGGTGTATGCCGGGCCGAACAAGCCGGTGGCTCCGATCGACGATCCCTACCAGATGTTCCACAAGCTCTACGGGCAGATGAAGGATCGCGAGAGCATGCGGAGCGTGCTCGACGAGCTCCACGAAGACCTCGCCACGGTGGCGGCCGCCCTGCCCGCCGACGATCGGCGGATCCTCGACGAGCACACCTCGCTCGTGCGTGATTTCGAGAAGGAACTGGCCGAGCACGCGGCCCCGGTGCACCATGCCGTGCCGGTGCTCGAGCAGGGGATCGTCGAACAGAACGACCGGATGCCGCAGATCAGCCGGATGCAGATCGATCTCGTGGTCTCGTCGCTCGCGGCCGACTTCGCCCGCGTGATGACGCTCCAGTTCACGAACTCCGTCGGCCAGCCCCACATGAAGTGGCTCGGCATCGACGAGGGGCAGCACGAACTCTCCCACGAGCCGAACTCGAACGAGGCCGCCCAGGAGAAGCTCACGAAGATCAACGCCTGGTATGCGGGCGAGATCGCGCACCTCGTCAGGCGGCTCGCCGAGACGCCGGAGCCCGGCGGCCAGGGCTCGCTCCTCGACCACACCACGGTCCTCTGGACGAACGAACTCGGGGAGGGCAACTCGCACTCCCTCGACGATATCCCCTGGGTGATGATCGGCGGCGGCCTCGGGTTCACGATGGGCCGGGCCCTGCAGTTCCCGGGTGTCGCGCACAACCGGCTCCACCTCGCGCTCGCCCACGCGATGGGCCACACCGGCCTCCAGCGGTTCGGCAATCCCGACTACTGCGGCGAGGGCCCGCTCACGGGCCTCGCCTGACCGGCGCGGCCCTTTCGCGCCGCTCCCCGCGTGGTGCATACTGCCGAATGCCACGGAGCCCCACGCATGCCCTGCCGCCTTTCCCGGCTGTTCGTCGCCTGTGTCGTTGCCGCCATCGCCCACCCGGGCCTCGCTGCGGCCCCCGCGGGCAAGCCCGTGTTCACCGATCCGACACAGGCCGATGCCGACTTCGCGTTCCAGGGTGAATACGCCGGCGAGGCGGACGTCGGCGGGCAGTCGCTGCGGCTCGGCGTGCAGGTGGTGGCGCTCGGCGAAGGGAAGTTCGACGTGATCGCCTACCCGGGCGGCCTGCCGGGCGACGGGTGGAACCCGCCCGACAAGGTCGTCGGCACGGGCATGAAGAAGGAGTCGGACGGCAGGGCCGTCGTCGCCCTCGACGCGGTCGACTGGACCGGCCAGAAGCGGCGCGGCGAGATCCGCGACACCGCCGTGGTGGTGCTCGACGACGCCGGCACCGTCGTGGCATCACTGCCGAAGGTCGAGCGGAAGAGCCCCACGCTCGGACAGTCGCCGCCACCGGGGGCCGTCGTGATCTGCGACGGCGCCGGGCCGGTCGACGAGACGAAGACGCTCGTCAATCCGCAGCTCACCCCTGACGGCCTGCTCATGGAAGGCGTGACGACGGCGGACGCATTCGGCGACGCCCACTGGCACATCGAGTTTTGTCTGCCCTACCAGCCGCATGACCGCGGCCAGGCCCGCGGCAACAGCGGGGCCTACGTGCAGGGCTGCTACGAGGTGCAGATGCTCGACAGCTTCGGGCTCGAGGGCAGAGACAACGAGTGCGGCGGCATCTACAAGGCCGCCGCCCCGGCGGTGAACGCCTGCCTGCCGCCGCTTGCCTGGCAGACCTACGACATCGATTTCACGGCCCCGCGGTTCGAGAATGGCGCGAAGGTCGCGAGCGCCCGGATGACCGTCCGCCACAACGGCATACTGATCCACGACAACGTGGAGATTCCCACCCTCACTCCTGGCGGCCCGCAGAAGGAGGAGCGGCCGACCGGGCCGCTCCACCTGCAGAACCACGGCAATCCCGTGCGCTACCGCAACATCTGGGTGGCGCCGAAGTCATGATGCCATCCGCCGGGCCGCGAGGAGACGGCCGATGACGGCCACGAGCCGATTCGTCCTCGTCGGGGGCACGATCCACGACCCGGCCCACGACCGTGACGGCGTGATCGACGACGTGTGGGTGGACGACGGATCGATCGTCCCCTGTCCCGCCGACCCGACGGGCTTCCGGCGGATCGACGCGGCGGGGCTCGTCGTCATGCCTGGCGGCGTCGATCTCCACAGCCACGTCGCCGGCCCGAAGGTGAACGCCGGCCGCAGGGTCGCGCCGCACCTCGCCCGGCACCGGACGCCGGCCCCGGCCGCGGTGCCCACGATCCACTCCACGGGGGCGCTCTACGCCGCCCTCGGCTACACGACCGTATTCGACGCCGCGATCGCGACGAGCGCGGCGCCGATCGCCCACCGGGAGCTTGCCGACCTGCCGATCCTCGACAAGGGGATCTACCTGCTCGCAGCCGACGACGCCGACATGCTCGACGCCCTCGCGGCCCACGACCACGCCCGCTGTGCGGACCTCGTCCGCGACAAACTTCGCAGTGGTCGGGGCTGGGCGGTGAAGGTGGCGAACCCCGGTGGGCCGTCGTTCTGGAAGCACGGCCGCCGCGGCGACCACCACGACCTCGACACGCCGCTCCCGGAGCGGCAGGTGACGCTGCGGCAGATCCTGGAGCGGCTTGCCCGGGCCGTGCACGCCGTCGGCCTGCCCCACCCGCTCCACGTGCACACGGCCAACCTCGGCCTGCCCGGCAACTGGCGAACGATGCTCGAGACGATGCGCACCTTCGACGGCCTGCCCGCCCACCTCGCCCACGTCCAGTTCCACAGCTACTCCGGTGGCGATCTCGACGAAGGCTCCTTCGGCTCGGGCGTCGCGCCGCTCGTCGAGCATTTCAATGCCCGGGAAAATCTCACGCTCGACGTGGGGCAGATCCTGTTCGGCGACACCGTGGCGATGACGGGCGACTCGGCCGCCGCCGAACACCTCGCGCACGCCACGGGCACGCCCTGGATGTCGCACGACCTGCACCTCGAAGGGGGCTGCGGCGTGCTCCCAATCGCATACCGCGAGAAGAGCCTGATCCATGCCTGGCAGTGGGCGATCGGCCTCGAGTGGTTCCTGACGGCGACGGATCCTTGGCGGGTGGCGCTCTCGACCGACCATCCCAACGGCGCCCACTTCACGGCCTATCCCGTGCTCATGCAGCTCCTCGGCGACGAGGCCTTCCGGCGCGAGGCCCTCTCCCGGATCCACCCGGCGGTGCGGAAGCGCAGCCCGCTGGCGGGCCTACGCCGTGAATACTCGCTGCAGGAACTGTGCATCGTCACGCGGGCGGCCCCCGCGCGGATCGCGGGCCTCGTGAACAAGGGGCATCTCGGGCCGGGCGCCGACGCCGACATCACGCTCTACCGGCCCGACCGCGACCTCGCGCGGATGTTCTCGATGCCGGCGAAGGTGTTCAAGGCGGGCATCCTGGTCGCCGAAGACGGCGAGGTGAAGGCCACGCCCGCGGGCGGCACGTTCACCGCGTGACCACCCGCTCCACCGCCTCCACGTGCCGCGCGAGCGCCGGCCCCGCGGGAAACTGCTGCACCGCCCGCTCTCGCGCCGCGGCCCCGTATCGCGCCGCCAGCTCCCGATCCTCGAGGATTTTGAAGGCGCGGCGGGGCAGCTCGCTCGCCGGATCGGCCGGCACGATCGAGCCTGTCTCGCCATCCACGATACACTGCCGCGCCGCGTCGCTGTCGACCGCGACCGTGGGCACGCCGCATGCGAGCGCATCGAGGATCACGCCGCCGTAGGCCACGTCGCCCGACTGCCAGACGAGCCGGCAGGCCCGCACGAGATCTGGCAGGCAGTCACAGTGCGGCACGATCCGCAGTCGCTCGGCGAGCTCCTGCACCCGGGCCCGACGGAACAGCCGGGCCAGCAGCGGCCCCCGCCCCACGAGCACGTGCTCCACGCCGCGGTGCACGACGGCCAGCTGGTCGATGGCCCACAGCAGCCTTTCCAGTCGGCTTGCGGAGGTGAGCGGCGCGACGCATAGCGTCCATTCCGCGTCGACCTGCAGGCCGAGCCGCCGGGCGATCTCCGCACGGTCGAGCCCGGCTGCCTCGGCCGCGACGATGCCCGGCGGGATGATGTCGATCTTTCCGGAGCGCACCCCCACGGCCTCGCACTTCCCCGCGACGCCCGCCGAAGTGGTGAGCACGCGATCGAATCGCGCGAGCGCCCAGCCCGTCGCGCGGTGCCGCGGGCCCGCGGCCACGTGGGCCACCAGTCGTGCTCCCGGAAGCAGCCCCCTGGCCGCGCCGATCGTGCCGGCCGCCGCACGGCCCCAGGCATGCACCACCCCCGGCCGCAGCCGCCGCGTGAGCTACACGAGCCGCGCGGCCACGGCCGCGTCGAACCCAGGCCGACGGCCGATGGAATACACGGAAAACCCCCGGCTGGCGAGCCGAGCGGGCACCGAGCCCCCGGACGATCCGACCGCCACGGCCACCTGCCAGCCGGCCTCGAGAAACGCCTCGGCTGCGAGCTCGATCTGCCGGCCGGTGCCCACGGGGTCGAGCCCCGGCGCCACCATGAGGATGGACCTCCGGCCGGCCGTCGTCATCCGCCCGCGCCGGCCGCAGCCGCCTCGTGCCGGGCGATGTCGTCGGCCTCGAGCACGGCGAGGTAGGGCAAATGCCGCCACAGGCCGTCGAAGTCGAGTCCATAGCCCACGACGAATGCGTCGGGGATGTCGAACCCCACGAAGTCGGGCTCCATCACCACCTCCGCACGGCCCTCCTTGCGCAGCAGCACGAGCGACCGCACCCGCGCCGCCCCCCGCTTCCTGAGCTCCTCCATCAAGGCCTGCATCGTGCGGCCGGAGTCGAAGATGTCGTCGACGACGAGCACGTCGTGGCCCGTGAGGTCGGCCAGGAGGTCGAGCCGCAGGTCGAGCTGGCCGTGCGAGGTGGCCGTGCCACGGTAACTGCTCGCCCACACCATGTTCAGCTGCACCGGCCCCTCGAGCCGCCGGATCAGGTCGGCCACCACCATGATCGAGCCGGTGAGCACGCCGATCACGGTCAGGGGCCTCTCCGTGGCGTCGCGCCGCACCTCGGTCGCCAGCCGTTCGATTCCCGCCGCCAGTTGCTCGGAACTGAGTAACGTGTACATATCGGCCATTACGGTATCAGATTTCGCGGCTCCGGAAATGTCGCCACACAGGGCACGAGAACCATGACATCGCCCGCCTCTCACGGGTGGTCGAGCATCGTCGTCGCCGGGCACCCGTGCGCCGTGTACGCGCCGCCCGAGCCGGCGCCGGGACGGGCCGTCGTGTTTCTCCACGGTCTCGCCGGCGAGCCGCCACGCGGGGCGATCCGCGCGGCCCTGGAGACGGCAGCCCTGCCGACCATCGCGCCCTTGACCGGCCGCTCCTGGTGGCTCGACCGGACCATGCCCGCGTTCGATGCGACGCTGACCCCCGAGCGGCTCGTGCGCGAGGCGGTCGTCGCGGAACTCCAGACTCGCTTCGGCGTCCGGCCGCCGGGCATCGGGCTCATCGGCATCGGCATGGGGGGCCAGGGCGCCCTGCGGATCTCCTACCGTCACCCGCACGTCTTTCCGATCGCCGCAGCGATCGCGCCGGCGATCGACTACCACCTCGGCATGCGGCAGGCCGCCGACCGCGACGACGGCGAACTCTTCGACACGCTCTGGGAGACCTACGGCGACGTCGAGCGAGCCCGCCAGGACACGGCGATCCTCCACGTCCACCCGCTCAACTGGCCGCGCCACCAGTGGTTCGCGAGCAGTCCCGACGACCACCACTGGCACGACGGCGCCCAGCGACTCCACTCGAAGCTCGTGGCGCTCGGCATCCCGCACGAAGCTTTGCTTGAAGGGCTCCCAGGCGAGGACGCGGCAGCCTTCGAGGAACGGATCGCAGCCGCCGCCATCGCCTTTCTCATCGCCGCGCTCGACAAGGAATCCCGCCGCCTTCCGTAGGACAGGCTTCATCCTGTCTGTGCCTTCGTCTCTTGGCGGGCGCCGGCTTCGGGCTCCCCGTATCCCGTCGCCGGACGCTCACTGCGCCCCTCCGTGGGCTTCGTTCGCTCGGAGTCACAGGCGCTGCGCCATCCATGGCTCCGCTGGTGACTCACGCCGGCTCCCGGGACACGGGGAGCCCGAAGCCTTCCTCAACTGGAAAGGGGAGGCGAGGGGTTGCCCCTACCATTGAGCCGGCGTATGCAGGCAAGCGCAGCCATGGATGGCGCAGCGCAGCCGGAGTCGAGTGAACGGAGGCCTGGAGGGCCGCAGTGAACGTCCGGCGAGGTGGTACGGGGCAACCCC
>JBJSZP010000530.1:0-1745 GCA_046090365.1 Planctomycetia bacterium | reverse complement strand
TGCGGTTGATTCGCCGCCCCAGCGCGACGCCGAGCGATTGGCCCTCCTGCCCCCGATCGAGTTCAACCTCGAGGAAGACTCGTTCGCCAACGAGCCGATCTCCGATGCCGATCCCGATGTAGCGGCCCCGCGCCGCCGCGGTGGCCCGCCGTTTGGGTCTTCGGCGCCCGTGTCGCTCGGGGCGTTTTGGGCGCCGGCCGTGAACGTTGGCGGGCAGGATGCCACGCTCGCCATGAACGCGGAGTTTGCCAGGGTGGCCATGCCGATCGGCGTGCCGGCCGAGGGCAAGCCGCTATGGCTCGCGATCGGAAAGTTTGGCCGGCTCGAGCTCGTCACCGACGCCGTGCTCCCCGACTCGGGCCTGCCCGTGCCCTCCCAGCTGTGGCTCGTGGAGACGGGCTTCATGCATGTGAGGCCGCTGGCCGACGGCGGCTCGATCGGCGGCAATTTTCTGTTTGGGTCCGCGAGCGACCGGCCCTACGCCGCCGGCCGCGACCTCACGCTCATGACCGTCGCCTTCTACAACCGGCCCACCGGCCGCGGCGACGACGAATGGAGCTTCAGCGTCTTCTATTCGCCCACGTCGCAGCTCCCCTATCCGCTGCCCGGCATCGCCTACGTGTGGCGGCCGAACGACCGCTTCGAAGCCAAGCTCGGCGTGCCGCCGGCCTTCGAATGGCGGCCCACCGACGACTGGACGTTTACGGCCAACTACTTTCCGCTCGTAAACTTCAACGCCACGGCCCGGCGCCGGCTCGTCGACGGCCTCTCGCTGATCGCCTTCTACCGCACCGACACGGAGATCTACTTTCTCGCCGATCGCCGGCAAGACGACCAGCGGTTCTACGTGTTTGACCAGCGGGCGGCCGTGGGGCTCGAGCGCACGCTCGGCCGTGGGTTTGCGCTCGAAGCGACGGCGTCGTACATCTTCGACCGGCAGCTCTTCCAGGGCACGAACTTCCTTTCGGGCCGCACCGACTTCGTCGCGTTCGACCCCGGCCTCGGCCTCTCGCTGCAACTGCTCTGGCGGCGGTGAGGGTCAGCCGATCGGATTCCACACTTTTTCGAAGCCCAACCCTCTGAAGTCCTTGGCGTTGGCCGTAGCGAATCTCCTCACGCCGTAATGCCGCAGCGTAAGCCCGAGGCGCAGGTCATAAATCCTCCGCGGGGAATCGGCGGACCGGGCAGCCGCCCAGACTTTTTCCATCAGTCCGGGGCCGGGGTAGTCGAGCACCATCCACGCAGGATTGCTGCGCAGGTTGTCGATTTTTTCCACAGCCGCCGCTGCAGGAAGCGGCTTCGAGCAGATGATCGGGTTGCGCAGGAGCGTGTAGATTTCCACCAGGACCAGCTCGCAGAGGGCGAATGAGTCGTCGTCGGTTCTCGCCTCCAGCCAGGCCCGGGCTGCCGCATGCTGGGGATGTGACGCTTCGATCGCAGGGAACAAAATATTCGTGTCGCATGCCAGCATGATGACCGCCTCACTTCCGCGATTGCTTCAACAAGGCAGACGCTCCCGAGCCTAGGTTCACGTGCAGCCGCCAGTCGGGATCGGCGAACGGATCGGTTCGCAACTGCGTGTTTGCCGGTGGATCGAGCTGCCAGGTCTTACCGCCGCCCCCGGCTCCGGCCGGCCGCACGGCAAGGAGCAGCTCAGCGGCCCGGCGCAACGTCTCCGCGAGCGACCACTCCTGGGATTCCGCGAGTCGTTTCACGCGACGATAGAGATCGTCGGGGATCTGGAT
>JBJSZP010000529.1:0-2255 GCA_046090365.1 Planctomycetia bacterium | reverse complement strand
GGCTTCATTTCCGCCGCTTTCATGCTGTGCATCCGTCTCGAGTTGTCGTCCGCGGTGGGGCCTATCCAGCGTCCCCAAACCGCTTCCAGAAGAGCCCCTCAGCATAGCGTAGGGCCGGCACCTGTCAATCTGGCAGGGCGGATCGGGAGGGCCGCGGGCGCAGCCGTTTTTTGCCGCTTGTTCGTCCTGTGGGGGGCTGCTTGCTGTTCCTCGCGGGATGACCTACCCTTGGAAAATCGGTGTGGAAATCGAGTCGGCGACGGTGTTTTGCCGACGTTTGAACCAGCACCGGGGAGTCGTTCCTTGGCCGTCGCCGCCCGCACCGATCTCGCATTTCAGCAGTGCATCGCGCCTGCCTGCGGGGCGACGTTTTCAGTGGACGAGGTGCTCACGAGCTGCCCGTCGTGCGGCAACCTGCTCGACGTGACCTACGACTGGGACCGGCTCCGGCCACCCACGTCGTTCGAGGTGTTCGAGCGCAAGTGGATGCGCCGCAGCGACCCGCTCGCCTATTCCGGCGTGTGGCGGTTTCACGAGCTGTTCCCCTTCGCACCCCGCGAGAGCGTGGTCACGATCGGCGAGGGACAGACGCTCCTCTCCGTGTCGGACGGCGTGGGGGCATTCGTGGGGATGAAGCCGGGCCGGCTGCACCTTCAATATGAAGGCCTCAATCCCTCGGGGTCGTTCAAGGACAACGGCATGTCGGCCGCCTTCACGCACGCCCGGATGATCGGGGCCCGGCGGGCCGCCTGTGCCTCCACCGGCAATACGAGCGCCTCGCTCGCCGTCTACTGCGCCGTCACACGGATGATGCGCGGCATCATCTTCATCGGCTCCGGCAAGATCTCCTACGGCAAGCTCTCGCAGGCCCTCGACTACGGCGCCCTCACGATCCAGATCGCCGGCGACTTCGACGACGCGATGGCCCGCGTCAAGGAGGTGTCCGGCAAGCTCGGGATCTACCTCGTCAACAGCGTGAATCCCTTCCGCCTCGAGGGGCAGAAGTCGATCATGTTCCGCGTGCTTGAGTCGCTCGGCTGGGAGGTGCCCGACTGGATCGTGGTGCCCGGCGGCAACCTCGGCAACTCGAGCGCCTTCGGCAAGGCCTTCGCCGAGCTGCGGAAGATCGGCCTCATCGACCGCGTGCCGCGGCTGGCCGTGATCAACGCCGCGGGCGCCAACACGCTCTACGAGTTGTATCACAACCGCGGGCTCCGCTGGGAGGGCGGCCGGGCCGATCTGTCGCCGGCCTGCCACTACTACGACGAGCTCGACCGCGACAAGAAGCGGGCCGACACGATCGCCAGCGCCATCGAGATCAATCGGCCGGTGAACCTCAACAAGTGCCTGCGGGCGCTCGAGGTGTGCGACGGCGTGGTGCGCGAGGTGACCGAGCAGGAGATCCTCGACGCGAAGGCCCAGGTCGGGGCCGGCGGCCTCGGCTGTGAGCCGGCGAGCGCCGCGAGCGTGGCGGGCGCCAAGCAGCTCGTGGCGGAGGGCGTGATCGGCCGCGACGAGCGGGTGGTGTGCATCCTCACGGGCCACCAGCTCAAGGACCCGACCGCGACCGTGGCCTACCACACGACCGACCAGAAGCTGTTCAACGAGGTGCTCGGCAGCCGCGGCGTGAGCCGGGCGAGCTTCGCGAACCGGGCCGTGAGCGTGGGGAATCGGCTCGACGAGATCGTGCAGGCGATCGAACTCTATGGCTGATCCGATTCGCCTCGTGGTTCACGGTGCCGCCGGCCGGATGGGCCAGCGCGTGATCGCCTGTGCCGCGGCCGATCGGCAGCCCTGGACGCTCGTGTCTGCGATCGAGCGCAAGGGGCATCCGCGGGCCGGGGTCGACGCCGGCACGCTCGCCGGGCTCTCGCCTGCGGGCGTGATGGTGAGCGACGCCTGGACCTGCCCGGCCGACGTGGTGATCGATTTCTCACTGCCGGAGGCGGTGCCCGGGATCATCGCCACCTGTGTCGCCAAGCAGGTGCCGCTCGTGGTGGCCACGACGGGGCTCGATGCGGCGTCCCGCGACGCCCTCTCATCGGCAGCCAAAAAAATCCCGGTGCTGCAGTCGCCGAGCATGAGCCTGGCGGTGAACATCGCGATGGATCTCGTGGGCCGGGCCGGGGCGCTCCTGAAGCGCGTCGGCACGCGGGCCGACGTCGAGATCGTGGAGGTGCACCACCGCCACAAGGAGGATTCGCCGAGCGGCACGGCGCTCAAGTTTGGCCAGATCGTGCAGGACGCGATGGGGC
>JBJSZP010000528.1:0-8432 GCA_046090365.1 Planctomycetia bacterium | reverse complement strand
CGCCTCGAGCGGATCCTCGAGGGCCCAGCAGGCGTTGCCCGAATCGAAGTTCACGCCGACGAAGTCGGGGCCAGCGGCCTCCACGAGCCCGAGCAACTCCCGCGACTGCATGTCGCCGGCGTGGTTCTCCACGGCGATCTTCACACCCGCGTCGAGTGCGCGGCTGCGGCAGGCCTCGAGCACGGCGACCGTGTCGGCGATCCGGGCCTCGATGCCGCCGGGCGTGCGCCGGTCGGCCTGGTTGCCGAGGATCACGCGCAAGGCCGGCGACCCGAGCGCCCGAGCCATGCGGATTCCGAGCGCGAGGTGCTCCTCCGCGGTGCCCCAGTCGGCCTTGAACGTCTTCGACGTGGGGCAGATGCTCCACGAGCCGAGTTCGATGCCCACGCCCTTGTCGGCGGCGTAGGCGCGGACCGTGGCGAGCGCCGAATCGTCGACCTGGCCGCGGAAGGGACCGAAGTCAGTGATGAACACGGAGTCGCACCCGAGCGCGACCGCATGATCGACGAGCCCACGGGCGTCGAGATCGAGCGCCCGGATCGAGAAGTTGTCGAACCCGAGCCGGATCCCGCGCCGCCGCGGTTCGGCGGCGACGGCCGGCAGCGTCGCGGCGGCCGCGGCCACGCCCAGCCACTCCCGCCGCGTGAGGGCCGGTGACACTCCCGCGGCCATCTCAGGGCTCCCGCTTTTCGAGCCGGTAGAGCGCCTCGTCGGTGCGCAGGTAGATCGCTCGGCCGACCGCGGCGGGCGTCGCGAAGATCTGCCCGTCGAGCTGGTTCGTGGCCAGCAGTTCGAACGTGCGGCCCGGCTTGATCACGAACGTCGCCCCCTCGCGATTGCCCACGTAGATCCGCCCTTCGGCAAACAGCGGCGACGACGAGAAGTTGCCCCCGAGGCGTTCCGACCAGACGATGTCGCCCGTCCGGGCGTCGAGACAGGTCGCGATCCCCTTGTCGTTCACGAGATACACCTCGGTGCCCACGACGAGCGGCGATGGCATCGTCGGGGCGCCCCGGGGCTGCCGCCACATGATCTCGGGAGCGGCTTCGCCGCCCGCGAGCCGCAGGGCGAGCATCTCGGGCTTCGTAAACCCGGTGCTCATGAAGACGACGCCCTGCGCCGCCACCGGCCGCGGCACGATCGAAAACCCGAGCACGCCATACGACCGGCGCCACAACTCCCGGCCGCTCGCTGGATCGTAGCCATACACCCAGTCGGCCCCCGGCGAAAATACCACGTCGCGGCCGCCGATCGGCAGCACGAGCGGCGTGCCGTAGGACTTCTTCAAGTCGATATTCTCGCGGAGTTCGCCCGACCGCGGCGTCTTCCAGGCGACGGCGCCGGTGGCCGTGTCGAGGGCCGCGATGTATTGCACGTCGCAGCCGTCGCAGTGGATCAAGAGCCGGTCGCGCCACAAGACGGGCGTGCTCCCGGGGCCGTTCATGTGGTCGAGCCGCAGGTCCCGGTTCACCCACACGACCTTCGCCGACGCCGTGTCGACGCAGGCCGTGCCGTAGTCGCCGAAGTGGCAGTAGAGCCGGCCGGCGGCGAGCACCGGCGACGGGGATGCGAAGGAGTTGAGCGTGTGGATCGGCTGCGGCTTTTCCACCCGAAAGAGCTCGACGTCGTGGACCACCCTCCCCGAGTCGCGGTCCACGGCCAACGCGTGCATCGTGACCGCACGCACGACCTCGACCGGCTGGCTGTTCTTCGACGCCGCGCGACCCTCCGCCTTCTCGGCGTCGTTCGCCGCCGTCTCGGTCGCGGCCGTGAGCCACACGTGCCGGTCGTCGAGCACCGGCGACGACCAGCCGCGGCCGACAAGCAGCGTCTTCCAAGCAACGTTGTCTGTTTCGCTCCACGTGACGGGCAGATCGCAGGCGGTGGCCGCATGCCCCTGTCCCTCCGGGCCGCGCCACTGCGGCCATGTGTCGCCTCGGGCGGCGCCAATCCCGACGCTGGCCACAACCGCCACGATCATCGCTCGCACACCCATGACTCAGGCCTCCACGGAATACGGCGGCAAGGGCGACGCCGCCACTCATCATGACGTCAATCGGCCCGGCGGGGAAACCGGCCCACCGTCCGGCCGTGGCGGCGGGTTCGTGCGGAGGAATCCGTAATTCTCCAGCCGCATCTTCGCCACCATCCCGTCGATCGTCTCGGGGGACACGTCGTACATCCCCAGCACCCGGTCGAAGATCGCAAGCGCCGTCTCGAACTCGGCAGGCACCACCTCGTCGGCCCCGAGCGCCTGGAGTTCGTCGACCTCCGACACGTATTCGGTGCGCACGAGGATCCGCACCGCCGGGGCGAGTTCCCGGGCCACGCGGACGCTGCGCCGCGTGCTCGCCGGGTCGGAGATCGCGATCACGAACGCCCGTGCCCGTTCGAGGCCCGCGTGCGCGAGCACGGCGGCCCTGGTGCAGTCGCCGTAGCGGATGTCACGGCCCGCGAGCCGCTCGCGGCGGACCGTCTCGGGATTGAGTTCGAGGATCACGTGCCGCACGCCGAACTCCCCGAGCGCGGTGGCGAGGTTCCGCCCATTGAGCCCGAAGCCCGCGATGATCACGTGGTCGGCGAGGCCCGGGCCGCCCTCGTCGGCGGGCGACTCGGCCAGCCAGCCGCCCCAGCCGCCCCGCTCGACGAGCCGCTCGCAGAACCGCGGCAGCGCGGCGGTGACGAGCGGCGTCACCGCCATCGTGAGCACGGCCGCCGCCAGAAAGGTCTGATAGTCGTTCGCCGTGAGCAGCCCCGCCTCGGCCCCGCGGGATCCGAGCACAAACGAAAACTCGCCCACCTGCGCGATTCCCGCCCCGGCGAGCAGGCTCGTGCGTGGCGGAAACCCCGCGAGCCACGCCGGCAGCGCCGTGACGACCGTCTTCGCGACCACGATCGCCACGACCGTCGCGGCCACGAGGCCGGCGTTGGCGACGAGGAACCGGATGTCGAGCAGCATGCCGACCGACACGAAGAACAGGCTGGCGAGCGTGTCGCGGAAGGGGAGCACTTCGGTGAAGGCCTGGTAGCCGTATTCGCTCTCGGCGAGCGACAGCCCCGCCAGGAATGCCCCGAGCGCGAGCGACAGGCCGACCTGCGCCGTGATCGCCGCAGTGCCGAGGCACACGAGCACCACGGTGATCAGGAACAGCTCCCGGTTGCGTTGCCGCACCACCTCGTGGAGCACCGCGGGCACGAGCCGCCGGCCGGCGACGAGCACGGCCGCCACGACGACGAGGCCGACGAGCACGGCTGCGATCGGGTTGGCGAACAGCGGCGCACCGTGCCCGGCGCCACCGGCGAGCGTGGCGTCGGCCGGGGGTTTCGTGCCGGCGGCGTCGGCGAGGAGGGGCACCGCGAGCATCGCGGCCACCACGAGCAGGTCCTGGAGGAGGAGCACGGCCACGGCGATGCGGCCATGGGGGGTGCTCGTCTCCCCGCGGTCGGCGAGCAACTTGAGGACGATGGCCGTGCTCGACATCGCCACGAGCAGCCCCGCGAACACGGCCTGCGCGAGCGTGCCGAGATACCACCAGGTGGCGAGCGTCACGAGGGCCGTCGTGCCGACCACCTGCGGCAGCCCGATCCTGCCCATGAGCGGCAGCATCACCACGAGCTTCGACATCGAGAACTCGAGCCCCACCGTGAACAGGAGCACGACGACGCCGATCTCCGCGAGCAATTCCACGCTCTCGACGTCGGCCACGAGCGACAGGCCGTAGGGGCCGACGAGCACCCCCGAGACGAGCAGGCCCACGACGCTCGGCAGCCTCGCCCGGCCGAAGGCAAACACGACCACGGCCGTGACCGCGAACACAACGACCAGATCGGCGAGGAACATGGGCCTCAGTCTGACTGCGGGCGGCCTTGAAAAACAGGGGTCAAGCGGCCGGATTTCGGACTTGGGGCGGACTCCGGCCGACTGGTATCGTCTCGGCTTGACCCCCCACGCATCCGCCCGCATGGCATCCCGCAGCCGCTCCCTCCGCCGCGTCCTTCTCGGCATCGCCTGCGCCGCGTGCGGATGCTCGGCTGCTCTGGCCGCCGAGCCACTCGAGATGCGGGTCGAGAGTGAGATCTTCGTCGACCGCGGCGCCGAACCGGTCGCCACGAGCCTGACGATTTTCCGCGACGGGCTGGCCTGGGATTTTCTCGACGGGCCGGAGCCCGGCCAGGCGATGGAGATCGTCCTGCACGATCCGGCCCGCGAGCGCGTCGTCGTCATCGATCCTGCCCGCAACGTGAAGACGGAGATCGACCGTCTCCGGCTCGAGCGGCTGAGCGTGTCGCTCGCCGCGTGGGCCAGACGATCCACCGACAAGCTCGTCCGCTGGGCGGGCGGCCCGGCATTCGACGAGGACTGCCGGGTGGAAGACCACGCGCTCGAGCTCGCCGGTCCCCGCGCCCGCTACGCGGTCGAATTCGCCGCGGCGCCCGGACCTGAGGCCGCCGAGACCTACCGGCAGTTCGCCGACACGGCGCTCCTCCTCAAGGCGCTGCTCCACCCCGGCGGCATTCCGCCCTTTCCCCGTCTGGCGATCAACAGGCGAATCGCCGCGGCCGGCGCGATTCCCGAGACGGTCACACTCGAGATCGACACGCGTGGCACGCTCCTCGGCGGACGGCCGCAGACGCTGCGGTCGGTACACAAGGTGCACCCGCGACTTCTCGCCGCCGACCTTCAGCGGGTCGAGGACGCCGAGGCCCGCGTGGCCGTGGCCGAGGCCGTCGACGTCGCGACCTACGCCGAGCCGAAGGCGGCCGCGCCGGTCACCGCTGCGAAATAGCCGCCCTGGTGGCGCCATCGGCACAACGCGTTCATCCGGCGCCCCGTCGCCGAGCCCCAAGAAAGTCCGCCCCGTCGGACGATGTTTCCCTGTGGGCACATCTTGCCCAGCCGTGCACGACGGCACTCCCTGATCATCCCCCATTCATTCCGGAGGCATCCATGCTCGTACTCTCCCGCAAGCAAAACCAGCGGATCCGTGTCGGCGACTCGGTGGTCGTGACGGTGGTGCGCGTCAGCGGCGATAAGGTCAGGCTCGGCATCGAGGCGCCGGATAGCATGCGGGTTTTGCGGGAGGAGCTCGACGCGGACAGCGTGGGCGAAGTCGTGCTCGAGCCGACAGCTGAACTGCCGATCCCGCGGCTCTTCCGGTTCGTCGGCTGACGGTGGCATCCGACACGCCACATGACGGGCGAGGCTGGCGTCGGCTGCTCGGGGGCCTGGCCGCAGGCCTTGTGTCTGGGCTCGTCGTCGTCGCGGGCCTGCTCAAGCACGAGCCGAGCCTCATGGCCACGACGCCCACTGGGCCCGACGCGGAGCGGGCCGCAGCCCGGATGGTGACCACAGGTTCGGCCCTCCACGCCGCGCTCGGGCGGGCTGGCCCCTGGGAGGCGGCGATCACCGACACCGAGGCGAACGCGTGGCTGGCAGTCGACCTGCCCCGCAACCATCCCACGCTTGTGCCCCGGGGCCTGGCCGACCCCCGGGTGCGGTTCCGTCCGCAACGGGTCGAGGCGGCCGTCCGGGTGGGCTCCGGTATCCTCTCCACGGTCGTGTGGTGCGACCTCGGGGTGGCGCTCCGCGGCGTGAATCAGGTGGGAATCACGGTCGAGGGGGCCTCGGCCGGGGCCGTGCCGATCCCGGGAACCCCCGTGCTCGCCGAGCTCGGCCGGCGGATCGCGGCCTGCGGGGCGGTGACGGAATTGCGGCGGCTGGATGGCAGGATGCTCCTGGTCGTCTACATTCCTGCGATGCTCGGCGGCGGCGGGCCGCAGTGGCGGCTCGAGTCGTTGCGGATCGATGCGGGCGAGGCGGCGCTGGCGGGCTCGACGACCCTGCCGGAATCCGCCCCGGAGTCCGCGGCGGCAAACGACTGACGAGGTGAGGCCGATGGCACGACTGAGATTTCTCGGCGCGGCGGGGATGGTGTCGGGATCGCGGCATCTGCTCGAGACCGACCACGAGCGCGTCCTCGTCGACTGCGGCCTCTTCCAGGGGGAGAAGCGCGTCCGGGAGCGGAACTGGGATCGCTTTCCGGTGCCGGCCTCCTCGCTCGACGCGGTCGTCCTCACCCACGGCCACATCGACCACTCCGGCTGGCTGCCCAGGCTCGTGCGCGAGGGCTTCAAGGGCCCGATCTATGTGACGCCCGCCACGGCCGACCTGCTCGGCCTGCTCCTCTACGACTCGGCCAAGTGCCAGGAAGAAGACGCCCAATACGCCAATCGCAAGGGCTACTCGCGGCACCGCCCGGCGCTGCCGCTGTACGACGAGCGCGACGTCGACCGCACGCTCCGGCTCGTGAAGGACGTGCCCCGCGGGGAATGGTTCAATCCCTCGTCGGGCGTCCGCTGCCGCTACCACGAGGCAGGGCACATGCTCGGGAGCTCGTTCGTCGAGACGGAGGTCGAGTCGCGCCGCGTGATCTTCTCGGGCGACGTGGGCCGCTATGACGCCCCGCTCTACAAAGACCCGGCCCCGCCGCCCCCGTGCGACTACCTCGTGTGCGAGAGCACCTACGGCGACCGCGACCATCCGCCCATCCGGCCGCTCGACGACCTCGAGGCCGCGACCCACGAGGCGATCGCCCGCGGCGGGATGATGCTCGTGGCCTCGTTCGCGATCGGCCGTAGCCAGCAGCTCGTGTATCTCCTGCGCACGCTCATGGCCGCCGGGCGGATTCCGGAGGTGCCGGTGTGGATCGACTCGCCGATGGCGGTCGACGCGATGGAGGTGTTCCGACGGCACGTGGCGGAGCACGACTTCTCCGAGGCGGCGATGGCGGGCGTGGCCGAGTCGCTCGCCTCGCCGTTCGTGCACATGGCGAAGACGGCCAACGAATCGAAGGCGATCAACGCCCACCGCGGGCCGGGCGTGATCATCGCCTCGAGCGGGATGATGAACGGCGGCCGGATCCTCCACCACCTCGCCCAGCGGCTCCCCGACCCGAAGACGACCGTGCTCGTGGCGGGCTTTCAGGCGGCCGGCACCCGCGGCCGTACCCTCGTCGACGGCGCCGACATGCTCCGCATCCACGGCCGCGACATCCCCGTGCGGGCCGCGGTGCGGCGGGTCGACGCCCTCTCGGGCCATGCCGACCGCCGCGAGATCGCCCGCTGGCTCGCCGACCTGCCGCCCCCGAAGCGCACGTTCCTCGTGCACGGCGAGCCCCCCGCCGCCCGCGGAATGGCGGAATTCCTCAAGGCGACCCTCGGCTTCGAGTCGCTGGTTCCTACCATCGGAGAGTCCTTCGAGCTCACCTGAGCGGAGGACCGGCACACCAAAGGACTGTCATGAAGAAGAAAGCGAAGACGCCGTCGTCAAAACCCTGCAGCGAGATCCCCGACACCCTGCTCGGCGACGACATGGCCCTGGCCGCCGCCAACATGGAGGCGATCCTCAGCTCGCCGAGCAACCTCCTCGCGATCGACGACCGCGGCCTGCTCGACAAGGTCGAGCTGCGCGGGGTGCGGATGCTCCTCGAACTCGACAAGGCCGAGCTCGCCTTCCAGGCCCACGCCATCACCTCCACCGTGATCGTGTTTGGCGGCACGCAGATCGTGGAGCGTCCCGCCGCCGAACGGCGGCTCGCCGACGCCCGCCGCGCCCTCGCCTCCGCCCCCGACGACAAGAAACTCAAGCGGGCCGTCTTGCGGAGCGAGCGGCTCCTGGAACGCAGCCGCTACTATGACGAGGCCCGCGAATTCGCCCGGCTCGTGTCGATCGACAACCAGTGCGACGACCGCCGCGACTTCGTGGTCGTCACCGGCGGCGGCCCGGGCCTCATGGAGGCCGCCAACCGCGGCGCCTTCGACGTGGGCTGCCAGTCGATCGGGCTCAACATCAAGCTCCCGGCCGAGCAGCAGCCGAACCCCTACATCACGCCCGAGCTGTGCTTCCAGTTCAAGTATTTCGCCCTCCGCAAGTTTCACTTCATCCTCCGGGCGGCCGCCGTGGTGCTCTTCCCCGGCGGCTTCGGCACGCTCGACGAGATGTTCGAGACGCTCACGCTCCGCCAGACGCACCGCATGCAGCCGGTGCCGATCATCCTCTACGGCCGCGAATACTGGTCGAAGATCCTCGACTTCCAACAGCTCGCCGACGACGGCGTGATCGCCGACGAACATCTCGACCTCTTCACCTGGGCCGAAACCCCGGAAGACGCCTGGCGGCAGATCGTCGAGTTCCACGAACGCAACCCGCCCGCGTAGGACAGGCTTCAGCCTGTCGCTTCGTTGACCGCGCGCCGGTTTCGGGCTCCCCGTATCCCGTCGCCGGACGCTCACTGCGCCCATCCATGGGCTTCGTTCGCTCGGAGTCACAGGCGCTGCGCCATCCATGGCTCCGCTGGTGACTCACGCCGGCTCCCGGGACACGGGGAGCCCGAAACCTCCTCAACTGGAAAGGGGAGGCGAGGGGTTGCCCC
>JBJSZP010000527.1:0-2405 GCA_046090365.1 Planctomycetia bacterium | reverse complement strand
CGCGGCCTGGCCATTGATGGCACCCGAGAGCACGGCCGAGCCCGGCGCCTTCGCCATCCGATACGGCTCCCCGGTCAGATAACTCTCGTCCATCGAGCCGCGGCCGGCCACGACCGTGCCGTCGACGGGACAGATCTCGTGTGGCAGCACCACGATCACGTCTCCCACCGCGACATCGGACAAGGCGACGTCGGTAAAGCCTGCAGCCTGCTTGCGGTGGGCGAGCGTCGGCATCCGGCGGGCGAGCGCATTCAAGACGTCTCCCGCCCTGCTCACGGCCCGGCTCTCGAGCGCCTCGCCGCCGGAAAGCATGAGCACGACGAGCACGCCTGCGAGATATTCGCCGAGCACGACGCTCGTCACGATCGAGATCCCGGCGAGCAGATCCGAGCCAAACGTGCCCCGGGCGAGCTTCGTGAGCAGATCCCACACGAGCGGCACGCCGCCAAGGACGAGCATGATCACGAGCGGCAGGTCGCCGAGCGTGAGGCTGCGTCCCGGAAACAGGCGGCCCGGATCGAGCGGCCCGAGCGGCACGGGATCGGCCGCGTGGCCCGACCACGCGATCGCGGCCCAGGCAGCGAGCGCGACGATCGCCCCGACCGCAATCGACTCGGTAAGCGCAAACCCGCGGCCGTGCGGCGGTGGAGAGTCGGCCATGCCGACATCGTACCGCAGCCGCGGCGTCGGGGCCACGAAAGGTCTCGTGCATGACCGGCTTCGGGATGTCGGTGGGATCGGCTTTAGCGTGGCTCTTCTCTGTGCGCGCCGGCTTCGGGCTCCCCATATCCCGTCGCCGGACGTTCACTGCGGCCCTCCAGGCCTCCGTTCACTCGACTCCGGCTGCGCTACGCCATCCATGGCTGCGCTTGCCTGCATACGCCTGCTCCGGGACACGGGGAGCCCGAAGCCTCCTCAACCGGAAAGGGGGAGGCGGCGGAGACGGTCGGTGCGATGCGGAAGAGCCGACGGGCAGATACGCGGCTTACTCAGGGCGCACCATCACAGTTGAGAATGGACGAGCGATCGCCCTCGGCGATGGAGCAGCGTACCGCCGGCTCCGACGCCGGGTTGGGCGAGTTGGCGCTAAGCCCCGCGGGATACGGCAAAGATCCGTGACCAAATAAGGCGAGGTGTCTCACGGCAGCAAGCGGAGGCCGACGGCGGTGTTGAGGTCGAGCATCGCGCGGCGGTGGCGCAGCACGGCGTCGCGGTGGCTGTTTGTGACTTCGGCGACGGTGTCGAGGTTGTCCTGGAAGTCGTCGGCGCTGATCGTGCCGGCGGTGAGTTCGGCGGTCTTTCGCTCCACGAGGGCGGCGGCCCGCGGCACGACGTCGCGCTCGATCTGCTCGAGGGCCTCGCGCGACCGGCGGTATTCCCGCTCGGCGAGCCGCACCTCCGCGGCGATGCGCCGCTCGAGCGAGGCGAGCTCCAGCCGCGTCTGCGTCATGTTGCTCTCCGCGCGGGCGATGTTGCCCTGATTGCGGTTGAACACCGGCAGCGAAAACGTGAGGCCGACAGCCCACGAACTTGCGCTCTGTTTGCCGTAGGGGCCGTTGTCCTGGATCGTGATCGGGTCGTAGAACAGGAACACGTCGTCGAATCGGTTGGCCCGCTGGAGGGCGATCTCGGCGCCGGCGCGGTCGAGGCCGAGCCGGGCGGCGCGGAGGTCGGGGCGGCAGCGGAGCGCGAGCGCGGTGAGCTCCTCGCCAGACGGTGGCGGGGGGAAGTCGGCCCGCAGGCTGCCACGTGGCTCGAGGCGGGCCGTCTCCTCGAGGGGGAGGCTCAGGAGCACGCCGAGCCCCTCGCGGGCGTCGTCATAGGCCTCGAGCGCGTCGCCGAGGCCGGTGCGGGCCCGTTCGAGCACGAACGAGAGGTGATCGATCGCATCGGCGGAGCGCGGGTCGCCGGGCTTCGCCGTGCGGCGGAGTTCGGCCAGGAACCGCTCCTGCCGACGCACCGCCGCGACCGCCGACAGGCTGTCGATCCGCGCAGCCTGGAGGTTCACGAAGGCCTTGCAAACGTTGTCGATCTGCCGGCGCGACACGTCCTGGAACTGGGCCTCGAGCGTGGTGCGGGCCATCCGTGCCACCACCACCCGCGCCTGCCGCTTGCGGGACACGTCGAGCGGATAGGTGATGTTGAGGTCGTACTGCGTCGGGCCGCCAGGGCGGGCCTCGCTGAAGGCGCCGTAGGGAATGAACTGGGTGTCCATGTAGACGAGCGGGTTGGTCCGCAGGCCCGCCGTGAGGATGTCGGCATCCGCCTGGGCGAGCTCCTGGCGGAGCGCGCGGATGTCGAAGTTGGCCTGCATGGTCCGCTCGATCGCGGCATCGAGCGTGAGGCCGTCGGGCGGGCCGGCGTCGTCGAGGAGCGCGATGTCGATCGGAGCGGTGATGTCCGGG
>JBJSZP010000526.1:0-4083 GCA_046090365.1 Planctomycetia bacterium | reverse complement strand
CAGCATGTGCCGCGGCCGACGGCGGCCGACGTCGCCGAGTTTGACCGCGTGAACGTGGGCGGCACCCGCGCCTGGCTCGACTGGGCCGCTCGACACGGCGTGGGGCGGTTTGTGTTTGCCAGCTCGATCAAGGCCGTGGCCCCGTCGACGCGGCCGCAGCATGAGGACGCGCCGCTCCAGCCCGACACGCCTTACGGGCTCTCGAAAGCCCGCGCGGAATCCCTCGTGCACGAGTGGGCCGCCGCCGACGCGTCGCGGACGGCCGTGATCCTCCGGCCGGCGCCGGTCTACGGGCCGGGCAACGAGGCGAACCTCGCGGCATTCGTGCGGCAGATCCGCGCGGGCCGGCCCTGCCTCGTGGGCAGCGGGGCCACGCGGAAGGCGATCGTGTCGCGGACAAATCTCGCCGCCGCGCTCGAGTTTGCGGCGGTGCATGCGCGGCCAGGCGTTGATGTGTTCAACGTGTCGGACCGCGAGACGCCGTCGCTCGCCGAACTCGCCCGCCTGATCGCCGGCCTCGCCGATGCCCCGCCGCCGAGGCACGTGCCCGAGTTCGCGGCGCGGCTCCTCGCCCCGGTGGGCGACCTCGTGAGCCGGCTCACCGGCCGCGACATGCCGCTCACGACCGCCCGGCTCAAGGCACTCCGGGAGACGAGCGTGTTTCCCTGCGACAAACTCATCGCCGCCGGCTTCCGCCATCCACAGACGACGAAGGAAGGGCTCGCGGAGATGATCCGGGTGTACGACGGGCTTTAGCCTGTCGAAACCAAAACCACCGACAGGCTGACGCCTGTCCTCCATATGCAACCGGCTCCCGCCACGCTGCGCGACACGCTCGCCCAACTCGGGCCGGGGATCATCCTCGCGAGCTCCATCGTGGGCAGCGGCGAACTCATCGCCGCCACCACCGTCGGGGCCGAGGCGGGATTTTCGCTGCTCTGGCTGATCGTGCTCGGCTGCGCGATCAAGGTGGCGGCCCAGATCGAGATCGGCCGCCACACGCTCGCCTGGGGCCGCACGCCGCTGGCCGCCTTCGACCGCGTGCCCGGGCCGCGGATCGGCGGGCTCGGCTGGATCTACTGGGGATGGGTCGTGATGACGGCGCTCGTGATCGTGCAGCAGGGCGGCATCCTCGCCGGCGTCGCCCAAACGCTCGCCGCCGGCGCGCCTGTGACCGCCGCCGGCCGCGCATGGAACCGCGTGCACGACGAGGCCGCAGCGACGCGGATCCAGGCGGCCACCGCGCGGCGGTCGGGCGACGCCGCCCGGGCCGACGCCCTCGATGCCCGCCTCACGGCGCTCGAAGCCGAGGCGCGGGCGCTCGCACCGCCCCGCGACGACACGCTGTGGGCCGTCGTCGTGGGCATCGTGACGTCGATCCTCCTCTCGCTCGGCCGCTACCGCGTGATCGAGCGCGTGTCGATCGTGCTCGTGGGCACGTTCACGCTCGTGACGCTCCTCGCCCTCCTGCTCCTCGAGCTCCAGCCCGCGTGGGCGATCTCGGCCCGCGAACTCGCCGCGGGCCTGGTCCCCTCGATCCCGCCGGCCGTCGGCGGCCGCTCGCCGCTCATGACGGCGCTGGCCACGTTCGGCATCATCGGCGTGGGGGCAGCCGAGCTCATGTTTTATCCCTACTGGTGCCTGGAGAAGGGCTATGGCCGGGCTGTGGGGCCGCGCGACGACTCGCCGGCCTGGGCCGAGCGGGCCCGCGGCTGGCTGCGCGTGATGCAGGTCGACGCGTGGGCGTCGATGGTCGTGTATACGGTCGTGACGGTGGCCTTCTATCTCTTGGGCGCCGCCACGCTAGGCCGGCTCGGGCTGCGGCCCGCGGGCGGCGAGATGGTGCGGTCGCTCGGCGCGATGTATGCGCCCGTGTTTGGCGCGTGGGCGGAGGAGGTGTTTCTCGTGGGGGCCTTCGCCGTGCTCTATTCCACGCTCTTCGCCGCGGCCGATGGCAACTCGCGGATCGTGGCCGACGGCCTCGCGCTCGCCGGCTGGATCCCGGCCGACGACGCCGGCCGGCGGGCCTGGTCGCGCCGGATCGCCACCGCCTGGCCGCTCGTGGCCCTGGCCCTCGCGCTCATGATCCGGGAGCCGGTGGGGATGGTGCTCGCCAGCGGGGCGATGCAGGCCGTGATGCTCGCGGCCCTGGGCGTGGCCGTGCTCTGGTTTCGCCACGGGGCGATGGAGCCGCGGCTGGCCCCCTCCAGACCGTGGGATTTGCTGTTGTGGCTGTCGGCTGCGGGCTTCATCATGGTCGGTCTCTGGACCGTATGGCAGAAGCTGCAGGGCATCATGGCGGCGCAGTGATCGGGCCGTGGACACGGCTCGTGGAACTGCTGCGCCTCGAGCGGCGCGACGTGTTCACGATCCTGGCCTTCGCACTCGGCGTGGGCCTGCTCTCGATCGTCACGCCCGCCGCCATCGAGGCCCTCGTCAACACCGTGGCCTTCGGCGTGCTGCTGTGGCCGGTGGTCGTGCTCTCGCTGGTGATGCTCGCGTTTTTGATCTTCTCGGCGATCCTGCGGGCGCTGCAGGTGGCCGTGGCCGAGTATCTCCAGCGGCGGATCTTCGCCCGCACCGCCAACGCCTTCACCACACGGTTTGCCCGGGCCGAGATCGAGTCGTTCGACGGGCAAAACCCCACCGACATCGTCAACCGCTTCTTCGAAGTGGCCACGGTGCAGAAGTCGATCACGGCGCTCCTCGTCGACGGCGTGGCGATCGCCATGACCACGATCGTGGGCCTGATCGTGCTCGCCTTCTACCACCCCTATCTGCTCACGTTTGCCATCGTGATGGTGGTGATGCTCGCCTTCCTGATCTTCGTGCTCGGAATCGGCGGCGTGCGCACGAGCATCGCCGAGAGCTACGCGAAGTTTGACATGGCGGCGTGGCTCGAGGAGATCGCGAAGTGCCCCCACACATTTCGCTTCGGCAAGGGCGGGGCCGTGGCGATCGAGCGGGCGAGCGAGCTCACGGAGGCCTACCTCACCGCCCGCAGGCAGCACTTCCGCGTGGTGTGGCGGCAGAACCTCTTCGCCCTGCTCCTCGAGGCGATCGCGAGCACCGTGCTCCTCGGCCTCGGCGGCTGGCTCGTGATCAACCGCCAGCTGAACCTCGGCCAGCTCGTGGCCGGCGAGCTGATCGTGACGCTCGTGCTCACGGCCCTCTCGAAGCTCGGCAAATATGCGGAGATCTTCTACGACCTGCAGGCGTCGCTCGACAAGCTCGGCGTGATCTCGCGGCTCACGCTCGAGCCCGAGGGAGGCGAGCGGCTGCCGCCGCGCGACACGCCGATGCAGGCGGTGACCGAGATCACGCGGCACGGCAAGACGCTCAAGCTCGTCGCCCGCGCCGGGGAGCGCGTGGCCGTGATCGGGCCCTCGGGCTCGGGCAAGACCTTTCTCCTCGAGACGCTCGCCCTCCTCCGGCTCCCGCACGAGGGGATGCTCGAGATCGACGCGCTCGACGCCCGCTCGCTCGACCGCGCGGCCACGCGGCTGCAGATCGCGCTCGTGGGCAAGACGGAGACGTTTGCCGGCACGGTGGCGGAGAACATCCGCGTGGGCCGCACGGAGCTCTCGTCGCTCGACGTGCAGCAGGCGCTCGACATGGTGGGGCTCGACGACCGCGTGGCCCGGCTGCCGCAGGGGGCCGCCACGCCCCTCGCCGCCGACGGCCTGCCGCTCTCCACGAACGAGCTCCTCCGGCTCTCGATCGCCCGGGCGATCGCCGGCCGCCCGCGGCTCCTGCTCATCGACGGGCTGCTCGACGGCCTCGACATCCACGAGTGCCCGCAGCTCCTCGAGGCGCTCTTCGACCGGCAGGCGCCCTGGACGCTCGTGGTGGTGACGGCCCGCGACGACATCCGCAATCGCTGCGACAAGACGGTGGAGTGGGCATGAGCGAGTCACATTCCTTCGACGACGTGATGCGGCGGTCGGCCACGCCCGCCTTCGTGCGCTGGACGGTGCGGCTGGTCGTCCTGCTTTTCCTGGCCACCCCATTCATCCTCGCCTTCGTGCCCTGGCAGCAGACCGTGCAGGGCCGGGGGCAGGTCGTCGCATATTCCCCAGTCGA
>JBJSZP010000525.1:0-1829 GCA_046090365.1 Planctomycetia bacterium | reverse complement strand
ACCGACGACGACCGCGCCTGCACCGAGGCGGAGGGCTGCATCGCCGACGCCCGGCCCGAGCTCGTGAGCGACCGGGCGCTCGCCCGCGGCCAGGACCAGTGCGGCACCGTCGGCGCCGGCAACCACTTCATCGAGGTGCAGGTGGTGGACCGGATCGAGGATCCTGCAGCCGCTGCCGCGTTCGGCCTGGCCGAGGACCAGATCTGCGTGCTCATCCATTCGGGCTCGCGCGGCCTCGGCTACCAGGTGTGCGACGACGCGCTGCGGGCCCTCCGCGACGCACCCGCCAAATACGGCATCGACCTGCCCGACCGCCAGCTCGTGTGCGCGCCGATCGAGAGCCCCGAGGGGGCGCACTATCTCGGCGCGATGCGGGCTGCGGCCAACTATGCGTTCTGCAACCGGCAGTTGCTCATGTGGCAGGTCCGCGACGTGTTCGCCCGCGTGCTTGGCAGGTCGTGGGAGAGCCTGGGCATGGAGCTCGTGTACGACGTGGCCCACAACATCGCGAAGTTCGAAGAGCACGACGTGGGGGGCACGCGAAAGGAAGTGTGCGTGCACCGCAAGGGGGCGACGCGGGCGTTTCCGGCCGGCCACCACGATATCCCCGACCGCTACCGCTCGATCGGGCAGCCCGTGATCATCCCGGGCGACATGGGGCGGGCGAGCTGGGTGCTGCTCGGGGGCCCGCGGTCGCTCGAGCGGTCGTTCGGCACCACCTGCCACGGGGCGGGCCGCTGCCTCTCGCGGACGGCGGCCACGCGGCTGGCGAAGGGCAGGAGCATCCAGCACGAACTGGAGCGGGGCGGCGTGATCGCCCGCAGCCGCAGCCGCGAGGGCCTCGCGGAGGAGCAGCCGGCGGCCTACAAGGACGTCGACGTGGTCGTCGACGTCGTCCACCGCGCGGGCCTCTCCACGAAAGTCGCCCGCCTCCGCCCGCTCGGCGTGATCAAGGGGTAATCAGTAGGCGCCCGTCACGGTGCCACCGTCGAGGATCGTGGCGGCGTCGCCCACGCCGAGCCGCTTGCACCCCATGTCGAGATACATGACGGCGTCGTCCCAGGTGCGGATGCCCCCCGAGGCCTTCACGGCCAGCCGGCCGCCGACCGTGTCGAGCATCAGCCGCACCGCCTCGGGCGTGGCCCCGCCGGTGCCGAAGCCGGTCGATGTCTTCACGAAGTCGGCCCCCGCCTCCTCCGAGAGCCGGCAGGCCATCACGATCTGCGCGGGCGAGAGATAGCACGTCTCGAAGATCACCTTCACGAGGGCGCCGTGCGGCCGGGCCTCCGCCACGACCGCGGCGATATCGTCGCGCACCCGCGACTCCTCGCCAGAGAGCAGGGCGTGGATCGCGAGCACCATGTCGAGCTCGCGGGCCCCGTCGGCGACAGCGAGCCGGGCCTCGAGCGCCTTCGTCTCCGGACGGTGGCTGCCGTGGGGAAACCCGATCACGCTCGCGACCACGACGGGGCTCCCTGCCACGTGCCGCGCCGCCGCGGCCACGTCGCACGGCCGCACGCACAGGCAGCCCACGCCGCGGGCCACGCACATCGCCGCCTGAGCCGCGAGGTCGGCGGCGGTGAAATTCGGCTTGAGCACGGCGTGGTCGAGCAGGGCGGCCACATCGCGGACGGAACGGGCGGGCATGGCGTCAGGCTTTTTCCGATGAGGCGAGGCGGAGCAGGGCGGCGATCCCGCGGTCGAGCGTGGCGTCGCTCACCGTGTAGGCGATCCGGAAGTGCGTGTCGGCCGCGCCGAACACGCTGCCCGGCACGACGAGCAGTTTTTCCTCGGCGACGGCCCGCTCGGCGAATGCCTTCCCCGAGCCG
>JBJSZP010000524.1:0-1242 GCA_046090365.1 Planctomycetia bacterium | reverse complement strand
CTGCGGGCCTCCAGCCCTCCGTTCGCTCGACTCCGGCTGCGCTGCGCACGACCAATTCGCCTTCGGCGAATCGGTGCCCGGGCTGCGCTTGCCTGCATACGCCGGCTCAATGGTAGGGGCAACCCCTCGCCTCCCCCCTTTTCCAGTCAAGCCAGTTGAGGAGGCTCGGGGCTGCCCATGCCCTCGAGCGGGCTATGGGAGCGAGCGTAGCCATGGATGGCGAAGCGAAGCGGACATGCAGAGAGCCGAAGCCTGGAGGGCTGAGGCGAACGTCAAGCGAGAGGGTCTGGGCAGTCACGAGCCGGTGCACGACTTGAGACGATAACAGGCCGAAGCCTGTCCTACGCCGTGCGCGACGTTACGACACGAGCTCGAGTTCGGCCCACGTCGTGGGGTCGGAGTCCCACGGGTATTCCGGCGGGGCGCAGAAGGGGACGCGGCCGAGGCGGCGGTCGATGAGCGCGGCGCAGAAGCCGAGCCGGGGAATCTCCGCGGGATCCCAGCCCGGCAGGGCTGCGGCCGAGATGAAGGCGTCGATCTTCCAGCCGTCGGGGAGGAGTTTTCCTGCGATCGTCACGGCGTCGGGTGGAAGTTCGGCGGGCAGTTCGCTCGTGCGCGGGATCGCGGCGGCCACGGCCACGGCCTGGTCGGCCAGGCGACCGCCGCCGGTCGGGAGGAGGGCGAGGCGGCGGCAGTAGCGGCCGGCACGGTGGCTTTCGCCGGTGGGCCGCGTGGCGATCCAGAGGTGGAGGCCGTCGCTGTCCTCCGGCTTGGTCGGCTGGCACCAGCGGGATGCGCCCACGCCGCGGGCCACGGCCTGCACGCCGAGGCCCTGCTCGTTCCAGGCGATGGAGAGGTCGAGCAGGTCGGGCGTGTTGGCGAGCGGGGCGAGCGCCGGCAGGCGGCAGGCGTCGTCGAACTGGGCCGCAGCGGGAGGCCAGAGCTTCGCGCGCCGCGGGCAGGAGAGGCGGAAGCGGAACGGTGCGGCGGGGTTGACGAGCGGCGACATGATGGAGCGAGTCATCTTATACTCGGGGCTCGTGCCGGCCGTCCGCCGCCCGGAATTCACCCGCGGAACCGTCGTCGATGCGTGTGCTGATGGTGGCGAGCGAAGCGACGCCCTTCGCCAAGACCGGGGGGCTTGCCGACGTGGCCGGAGCCTTGCCCGGAGCGCTCGCGCGGCTCGGCTGCGACGTCACGCTCGTGATCCCGGCCTACCGCGAGGTGTTTGCGAAGGGGCTC
>JBJSZP010000523.1:0-4493 GCA_046090365.1 Planctomycetia bacterium | reverse complement strand
ACGCCGGCGGCCACGGCCACCTTGAGCTTCGTGCCCACGCCGTCGGTGCACGACACGAGCAGCGGCTGCTCGTAGCCGCGGGTGAACAGCCCCTTGAAGTCGAGGGCGAACAGGGCGGCGAAGCCCCCCTCGGGGCTCATCACGCGCGGGCACTGGGTGCGCCGCATGTGCGCAGGGAGGCGGGCCATCCCTTCGCGGTAGAGTTCGAGATCGACGCCGGCGCTGGAGTAGGTGGCTCCGCTCACGGGAAGTATCTTCCCAGCCCGGCCCGCGCCCGCAAGTGGGGCCCGCTACGACTGCACCGGCTCGACGGCGTCGCGATACTCAAACTTGTACCTGCCGGGGTTCGGCACCGGATACGTGCCCTCAGGGCCCGCCACTAGCACCGACGGGCTGCCGTCCACGAGCGCATCGACGCCGGCGGTGAGGTCGTCGGGGGAGTTCAGATACTCGTCGTAGGTGATCGGCCGGCCGGTGTGGGCGGCGTAGCGGCCCATCGCGGTCACGAGGCTGGCCTCGGCCCCGCGGGTCGCCTCGTTGTAGGCGTCGCCGGCGATGATCGCCGACACGAAGTGCTCCCATTCGCGACGGTAGGGATTCGGCTCCGGCTGCTCTGCGGCCCAGAGCACGTTCGCCTTGTCCACCTTCTGGCCGGTGTAGATCGTCGACTTCGCGGGTGAGTGGCCGCTGCCCGAGATCGTGAACGCGCCCTTCGAGCCCTGGCCGAACACGCCGAACTTCTTGTCGCAGCCCTTCATCACGCGGCTCGAATAGAAAAACTTCGCCCCGTCGGCAAACGTGTATTCGATCGAGTAGCTGTCGAAGTTCTGGTCGTCGATCTTGCCGCGGTAGTGGCGGCCGCCGGTGGCGTCGGCCCGCACCGGCCACGAGCCCTGCATCCACGACACCTCGTCGATGTGGTGCACGCAGTAGTCGCTGAAGATGCCGCCGCTGAGCCAGAGGAAGTTGTGGAATCGCTTCACCTGCCAGAGCAGTTCGTCCATCTCGCCCCGGCCGGGCGCGAGGTCGAGGTTGTGGATTGGATCGTGCTCGCGGTAGCCGTGAAACGAGATCAGGTCGCCGGCCTCGCCGCTCCGGAGGCGGTCGAAGAGCTCCCGGCGCCGGTCGCAGTGCCGGCACATGAGGCCAACCGCGATCTTCACGCCCTTCTCGTCCGCCTTGCGGGCGAGTTCGAGCATCCGCCGCGTGCTCGGGCCGTCGACCGAGATCGGCTTCTCCATGAAGGCGTGCACGCCCTTCTCGATCGCGTAGGCGAGCATCGGGGCGCGAAACGCCGGCGGCGTCGCGAACAGGGCGATGTCGCCGGGCCGGAGGCAGTCGAGCGCCTGCTTGTAGGCGGAAAACCCGGTGAAGATCCGGTCGTCGGGCACGTCGACCCGCTCCTTGAACTGTTCGGCGATCGACCGCTTCACGATCTGGGCACGGTCGGCGAACACGTCGGCCAGGGCCACGACCCGCGTCTCGCCCCCCGGCACGGAGAGGGCGTCGACGGCGGCGCCGCCCCCGCGGCCGCCGCAGCCGACCACGGCGACGCGGATCTCGTCGCTTCCGGCCGCGTGCACCCGCGGCACCGAAAGGGCGGCGAGCGTCGCCGCGCCGGCGATCCCGGCCGACGAGGTTCCCAGAAACTCGCGCCGCGTCGTGGGGCGTGAATCGTTCGACCGAGTCATGTCGTGCTCCGTGCGTGGGTGGCGTCCGGCATCGTGCGTTACAAGGCTGCCGGGCTGTTTCCACTGATCATACCGCGGGCACCGCTGCCTTCCATCGCCGGGTGAGGTACGAAAAAGACGTGGATTGTTATGATTCCCCGCGATGAGTTCCCGGAAACCCAAGGCCGTCGCGAAGCGGCTGCACGCCGAACAGGCGCTGCCGCCCCTGCAGTTCACCCAGCGGCTCCCGTACGGAGCGGTGCTCCACGACGCCGGCGGCGGCCGCGGCCGGGGGGTGCAGTTCATCGTCTACAGCCGCTCGGCCACGGCGATGCGGGTGCTGCTCTACGACCGGGTCGATGATATGGAGCCGGCGGAAGTGATCGCCCTCGACCCCACGAAGGACCGCTGGGGCGACATCTGGAGCATCTTCGTGCCCGGGGTCGAGCCGGGGCAGCTGTATCACTTCCAGGCCGATGGCCCGTTCGATCCCGACCGCGGCCAACGCTTCGACGGCAACGCCCGGCTGATCGATCCCTACGCGCGGGCCCTCGCGGGCAACTTCCTGCCCGGTGAGGATCGTGTCGTGCGGCCGCCGAAGTGCGTTGTGATCGACGACTCGTTCGACTGGCAGGGGGATCGCCATCTCCGCCGCGGCCTCGCCGACACCTTGATCTACGAGCTGCACGTGAAGGGGTTCACCGCCAGCCCGACGAGCGGCGTCAAGCATCCCGGCACCTACCTCGGCGTGATCGAAAAGATCCCCTATCTCAAGTCGCTCGGCGTCACGGCCGTCGAACTGATGCCGATCCACGAGTTCCCCACCGAGCAGCCCTCGGGCGAGAAGTCGGAGCGGGGCAACTACTGGGGCTACGATCCGCTCGCCTTCTTCGCGCCCCACCGCGGCTACGCCGCCGGCACCGAGCCGGGCTGCCAGGTGCGGGAGTTCAAGGAGATGGTGCGGGCACTGCACGCCGCGGGGATCGAGGTGATCCTCGACGTGGTCTTCAACCACACCTGCGAGGGCAACCACCTCGGGCCGACGCTCTCCTTCAAGGGCCTCGAGAACCGCGTGTACTACATGCTCGGCGACGGAGGCAGCTACTACCGCAACTACACCGGCTGCGGCAACACGATCAACGGCAATCATCCCATCGTGCGCGAGCTGATCTTCCTCTGCCTCCGCCACTGGGTGCTCAACTACCACATCGACGGGTTCCGGTTCGACCTGGCGAGCGTCCTCTCCCGCGACCGCAACGGCGACCTCCTCCCCAATCCGCCGATCGTCGAGCTGATCACGGAGGATCCGATGCTCGCCGACACGAAGATCATCGCCGAGGCGTGGGATGCCGCCGGGGCCTACCAGGTGGGCACCTTCGCCAGCCTGCGCTGGGCCGAGTGGAACGGCCGCTACCGCGACGACGTGCGCCGCTACTGGCGGGGCGACTTCGCCCAGACGGGGCACCTCGCCACGCGGCTGGCCGGCTCGAGCGACCTCTACGGCGACGACGGCCGCCAGCCCTACCACAGCATCAACTTCGTCACGAGCCACGATGGCTTCACGCTCAACGACCTCGTGAGCTACCGCGAGAAGCACAACGAGGCCAACGGCGAGGGAAACCGTGACGGCGACAACAACAGCTTCTCCGAAAATTACGGCATGGAGGGGCCGACGAAGCGGGCCGATATCGAGGCCTTGCGCACCCGCCAGATCCGCAACATGCTCGCCACGCTGCTCGCGAGCCAGGGCGTGCCGATGCTCCTCATGGGCGACGAGTGCCGGCGCACGCAGCAGGGCAACAACAACGCCTACTGCCAGGACAACGAGGTCTCGTGGTTCGACTGGCGGCTCGTCGACGAGCACGCCGACCTCGTGCGGTTCGTGCGGGAACTCGTGCGGTTTCGCCTCGGCAACCCCACGCTCCGCCGCCGTTCGTTCCTGGAGGGGGGCACGGCCGCATCGGGCACGCTGCCCGACGTGGAGTGGTTTTCGCCGGCCGGCACGCACGTCGACTGGTACGCCGCCGACGCGAGCCTGGTGTGCTTCTTCGGCGCGCCGACGCCTGCGAAACTCCTCGAGGAAGACGACATCGCCGCGGGGGGCATCGCGGGCACGCCGCGGCACGTGCTGCTCTTCGCCCATGCCGGCTCGTTGCCGCGGCTGTTCCACGTGCCGACCACGCCCGCCATCGCCCGGCTCCCCTGGCGGCTGTTCGTGGACACGGCGCGGGGTGCGCCCGACGACCTCCACGCCGACGGCCGCGGCCCGTTCATCGACGTCACGAAGCCGTTCGAACTGGCCGAGCGGTCGCTCGTGTGCCTGGTGGCCGACGTGGTGCCCCCGCCGCCGCCGATTGGCCTCCCGGCGCCGACGCCGCTATCCTGAGGTTGTCGGGCTTGCCCCTCCTTTCGACCCCACAGGAAACCGTCATGTTCTGCAGGATCACCTGTGTCGCCAGCGCGTATCTCGCCTTCGTGTGCGGCTGCGCACCGTCCGCCCCGTCCGCTTCCCCGGCGAAGACGGCGGCCGGCAAGGCCCACGACCACGATGATCATGACCACGATGATCACGACCACGGCCATGACCACGGCGACCACCAGGAGCCGGAAACCGTGGCGGAAGGCATCGCCCAGCTGGAGAAGCTCTGCACCGACGCGAAGGCGCACCTGACGGCGGGCGATTTCGACAAGGCCGACGGACCGGTGCACATGGTGGGCCACCTGCTCGAGGATCTCGGCGAGCTCGTGGTGAAGGAGAAGCCGGCCGCCGAGGCGGAGGCCCGCAAGGCGCTCGACGCGATCTTCGAGTGCTTCGACAAGGTC
>JBJSZP010000522.1:0-2316 GCA_046090365.1 Planctomycetia bacterium | reverse complement strand
CTACACCGGGGCACTCGATGTCAATCAGGCACAGACACCGATGTCGGTCGGCACACGCTACGGCCTGATCTTCAACGTGGATGAGTGCCGAGCGATTGAAGGCAACTATTTTCAGGTAGGCACGTTCGACGGGGTGGCTTCACCACTGGTGGCGGGACCGTATACCCCGAACAACCTCTATGGTCTCGAAACCTTGCTTCCCCCCGGCGCCACGATCGACTCGGGCTCCCTGTCCACCAGCGGCATGATCAAGAGCGCTGAACTCAACGGGCGGCGATCGACGGGCGGGCCGCTCACCTGGCTCGCGGGGTTCCGGTGGGTCGAGTGGAACAGCGGCATGCTGCTGACCCAGCAAGTGTCAGATGGCGTGAATCCTCCGCAGTCCGCGACCGGCGGTACCATCACCGGCAACGATCTCTATGGCGGGCAGATCGGGGCGGATCTCTCGCTCTGGAAGACGCCGCGGGGACCCGTGTCGGTCAACGGCATCGGCAAGGCGGGCGTGTTCTACAACAACGCCTTCCAGCGTTCGGCGGTCGACGTGCCCGACGTGCCCGGCGTGGCCAGCAGTGCGGCCGCAGCCTCCACTGGCGCGACTGCGTTCTTCGGTGAAGTTGGGGCGAACGCCGACGTGCGTCTGACCCGCTGGCTCTCGTGGCGGGCGGGGTATTCGGTCTTCTGGCTGAGCGGCGTTGCAGTGCCGGCCAGTCAGATCGCACTCACGAATTTCTCCACCGCTCCGCCGACTGCGGCGGTCGATGTCGGCGGCAGCGTGCTCCTGCACGGCGTCACCACCGGCCTCGAGGCGCGGTGGTGACAGGAGGCGGTGCGCAGGCGGCCAGGGCCTCGCCGGTGTGGCTCCGCAGGAGCCCGCCGACGGGGTCGCCTGCTTCCAGGCCGCCGTCCCGGCCGGCCGCCCAGCGCTCCGCGTGCACGACGATGTCTTCCGGCGGGCCCTCGGCCACGATCCGGCCGCCGCCGTCGCCCGCCTCCGGGCCCATGTCGATCACCCAGTCGGCCGCCTGGATCACCTCCAGATTGTGCTCCACCACGAGCACCGTGTTGCCCGCGTCCACCAGCCGCTCGAGCACCACGAGCAGTTTCTCGATGTCGGCGAAGTGGAGGCCTGTCGTCGGCTCGTCCAGAATGTAGAGCGTGTTGCCCGTGCCGGGCTTGGCGAGCTCGCGCGAGAGTTTCACCCGCTGGGCCTCGCCGCCGGAGAGCTGCGGCGCGGGCTGGCCGAGCGTCACGTAGCCCAGCCCCACGTCGACGAGCGTGCCCAGAATCCGCGCGATCTGTGGCGCGGTTTCGAAAAACCGGTGGGCGTCAGCCACGCTCATCTCGAGCACGTCGGCGATGCTCTTGCCGTGCCACTTCGCGTGGAGCGTCTCCGATGAATACCGCCGGCCCTTGCATGCCTCGCACTCCACCCACACGTCGGGCAGGAAGTGCATCTCCACCCGCCGCTGCCCGAGCCCCTCGCAGGCCTCGCAGCGGCCGCCGGGCACGTTGAAACTGAACGTGCGCGGCGTGAACCCGCGGGTGCGCGACTCGGGCACCTTCGCATACAGCTGCCGGATCGGGTCGAACACGCCCGTGTAGGTGGCCGGTGTCGAGCCGGGCGTGGTGCCGATCGACTCCTGGTCGACGAGGATCACGCGATCGATCGCGTCGAGCCCCTTCACGGCGTCGTGCTGCCCCGGCTGCTCGCGGGCGGCATGGAGCCGCCGGGCAAGCGTGCGCCACAAGACCTCGAGCACGAGCGACGTCTTGCCGCTGCCGCTCGGGCCCGTCACCGCTGCGAGCACGCCGAGCGGAAACCGCGCGTCGAGGCCCTTGAGCGTGCGATGACGGATGCCGCGGATCTCGAGCCAGCCCTTCGGTTCGCGACGGCCCGTCACGAGCTTGCGCTCGAGCACGGCGTCGCAGGCCCGGCGCTTCTTGAGATAGGGCCCCGTCACGCTCGGCTTCAGGGCCGCGAGTCTGGCGGGCGCAGCCTGGGCCACGATCGTGCCCCCCTCGCGGCCGCTCCCCGGGCCGAAGTCGATCGCATGGTCGGCCGCGTTGACGACGTCGCGGTCGTGCTCCACGACGACGAGCGTGTTGCCCAGGTCGCGGAGCTTGCCCAAGGCGCGGATCAGGCGGTGCGTGTCGCGTGGATGGAGGCCGATCGTGGGCTCGTCGAGCACGTAGAGCACGCCCGTGAGCCCGCTGCCCACCTGGGCCGCAAGCCGGATCCGCTGCAATTCGCCTCCCGACAGGCTGCCCGCCGGCCGGGCCATGTCGAGGTAGTCGAGCCCCACGTCGACCAGAAAA
>JBJSZP010000521.1:0-1065 GCA_046090365.1 Planctomycetia bacterium | reverse complement strand
CCTACGTCAACCACCACGCGCCTTCGTATGCCGCGGTGCGCGATCTGATCGAGGACGGCCGGATTGGGAAGGTGCTCGAGCTGCGGGCCCGTGGCAAGGAAGACCACCGCGGCGGCGCCGAGGATCTCGTGGTGCTCGGCTGCCACGTGCTCGACCTGATGGTCGACCTCGGCGGTGCGCCGCAGTGGTGCGACGCGAGCGTCACGACCGGCGGCCGGCCGATCACGGCGGCCGACGCCATCGACGTGCCGGAGGGGATCGGGCGGATCGCGGGCGACTCGATCGCCGCCATGTTCGGCCTCGCCGACGGCCCGGTAGGCTACTTCGCGAGCACCCGCGACGCAGGGCAGAAGCAGCCCAACTTCGGACTCACGATCGCCGGCACGAAGGGGGCGATCCACATCCGGCCCGACCACGTGCCGCAGGCCTGGCTGCGCGAGGCGCCGCTGTGGCGCACCGAGAAGGACTACCCGTGGAAGCCGATCGGGCCGCAGGGGCTCGACGGGCCGCTTCCCGAGGGAGACGTCGATCGCGCGGCGGAGCGGGCCGCCTGGGGCAGGCTCGCCGTCGCCGACCTCCTCGATGCGATCGCCGACGACCGCGAGCCCGAGACGGGCATGCATGCCGGCCGTCTGACCGTGGAGATGGTGGCGGCCGTGTTCGCCAGCGCCCTCTCCGGCCGCCGCGTCGCCTGGCCGCTGGAATCGTCGCTGCCGACGCTCGGGTGACGCCCGACGGCGGCCCGACCCGGTACACTGGGAGCCCCGTCGCGAGGCCACGGATGAGCACGCCCCGTTTCGCCCACCTCCACTGCCACAGCCACTACAGCCTGCTCGACGGCGCGAGCGCCATCGACCGGCTCGTCGACCGCACGGTGGAGCTCGGGATGAACGCCCTGGCGATCACCGACCACGGCAACCTCCACGGGGCCCTCGAGTTTTACGACACGGCGAAGAAGGCGGGCATCAACCCGATCATCGGCTACGAGGCCTACATCGCCCCCGGCAGCCGGTTCCAGAAGGACGCCGGCAGCCAGAAGGATTCGAGCTACCACCTCACGCTCCT